>NZ_QOUX01000032.1 GCF_004116265.1 Anaerobacillus alkaliphilus
GGTCAATCGTTCCGGTAGAAACAAAAGGAAATGTAGTCTTCAGAAGCTCTCCGAAAGGAAAAGAGTATATTGAAGCAAATAACTTAACGTTCGTATCGTATCTTGGTGAAGGTGCAGATGGTTGGGCTATGTATAAGTTTAATTTCGAACAGCCAAAACAACCAACACCACCAGTTACACCAGTAACTCCTGTAACACCGGCACCAAGCGAAAAAGTCGTTGTTACTAACCCGCAAGTGACGAATGGTGCGATCAACGTTCCTATTGCTCAAGGAACAAAAGAAGTGTTATTACCAGCAAATGCAGCTGCTATTGACGGTAAGAATTCACTTCAAGTAACAGGTGAAAAAGTAACGGCAAGTATTCCAGCTGAAGTGTTGAAACAATTGCAAGAACTAGCAAAAGGAAAAGAGAATGCAAACATTTCATTCTCATTCAACAAAGTTAGTGAAAGCAACGTGGCAACATTAACAAACGAAGCTTCTAAGAAAGCAAATGCGAATGTTAAAGCTGCTGGAGAAGTGTATGACTTTGCGTTAGCAGTAGTCGATAAAGACGGAAAAGAAACAAAACTATCAACGTTCTCACAACCGATTACAATCTCATTAACAGTTTCTGAGAATGCAAACAAGAAGTTAATTGGCGTTTACTATGTGAAGGCTGATGGAACACTTGAATATGTAGGTGGAACGTATAAAGATGGTAAGTTAACTGCTCAAGTATCACACTTTAGTACGTATGCAGTTCTTGAGTTCAATAAAGAATTTGCGGACGTTCAAAAAGGATATTGGGCGTATGATGTGATTAAAGAAATGTCTGCAAAACACATTGCAAAAGGTGTAAATGCAAACAACTTCGCACCAAAACGTAATGTGACAAGAGCAGAATTCGCAGCATTAATCGTTCGTGCATTAGGTTTAACTGCAACAACTGACACTGTAACGTTTACAGATGTAGCTTCAACGAAATGGTATGCATCAGCTGTAGCTGCCGCAACAGAAGCAGGAATTGTAAATGGTAAGAGCGCCACTCGCTTTGCGCCAGAAGAAACAATTTCACGCGAAGAAATGGCAGCGATGATTGTACGTGCGTACGAATTCGCAACAGGCGAAAAAGTAGCAGATGCAACGAACGCTACATTCGCTGATATGGCAAATGCAAGTGCATGGTCAAAAGTATACATTAGTAAAGCGGCAGAATTAGGCTTAGTAAACGGACGAGGCAACAACCGCTTCGCTCCACAAGGCTTAACTGAGAGAGCGGAAAGCATCCAAGTAATTGCTAACCTTCTTGATAAGACTGCAAAATAGTACTAACAAAAACAGAGAGTGTCCCAAAAGCTATGCTTTTGGGCACTTTTTTTATGTTGCCTGGTGCCTGTCACCACCCGAAGCTAAACACTCCGAAATTTATCGTGCCCTGATGAAGAAAGATTTCATCAGGGCTGCTATTGATTATTTAGAATGTTTTATCTTCGTACAATGAAACCCCATATTCCTCAGCAAAATCTTCCAACGCATAAAGTACTTCTCTTTCTAGTTGGCGAGCCTCAGTCAATAACTGGTTGGCTGTTGTAATTTTGGAGGTATCTTCTTGTTCAACAGCCGCGACAATTTCAAGCATTCCCTGGATGTTTACAGAGACCATCCGATTAAGTTTTTCATGGGTTTCTCGAAATTCTCTGTCGGGGCGTATCGCTTCAATCTCTGTTAATAAACTTCCCCATGCCGGGATAAGTTCTATAGCAATTATATTAGCAAAGTCCCAGTCAGAGATTATTGCATTGGCAGAAGCCATTCTTGCCTCCTCGTAGTATTGTGCTAGTTCACCCATATCAGCAAAAATTGGTATAAGTAGGGCTAAATAGTCTTCGAACGCTTGACTATCCGGAAAAACCACCTTTTCTTCTGCAGGTTCCTTAGTATCATCTTCCTCTGTAGACTCCTGTGGTGAGTCCGTATTCAGGGACTCAATCTCTAAATCCTGCTCATTTTCATTAGCGTTATCATCGGGGGTACTGCACCCCACCAGAAAAATTGCTAATATGAGCATTAACAACCTTTTCAAAATAGCTATCCTCCCTTAGTTAGTTTTTTAGCCTCAGAATAAAAATTACCAGCTGCGAATAGAGGCTATTATCAAAGGTATGTATGTAGGAAAATGTCCTATGAACAGAATTTATGTTGGATGAGCGCTAAAAATGGTATATAAATACGCAGTGAAGGTGGTTTAAGAAGGTGTAGAGGGTGTCAAACGAAAGCTAGATTTGATTTACGGTCCGAACTAGGCAATTTACAGTCCAACAATGAGAAAATACGGTGTAAAATCAGTGGTTTAAAGTCCAAAAGGTTTCTTTACGGTTGGGGTATCCAGATACATTTTTGTCACTGTGACACCCCGAATTATAATTGGGTAGCTTGGCTAAACGTACATCTCTTCATTTTCTATTTGTCTAATTTTGATGACTAAAAGCAGGCATAGAAGTGTCGTTAAAACAATCTCTAGCCTAGCTTGATGGAGCGCTACGACAATTCCGTCATTCATAAGAATCGGAATTTTTGTAAAGAAGAATGCACCGAACATTACAAAAAGTAGAGCAGTAATTGCCTTCCTAATATGTAAATTATAAAGAAGCAAACCTCCACTCAAGATCTCCAAACAGCCAACCAGAGGTGCTAAAACGAATGGTAATGGCAAACCTAATGTAGCAAATCTTTCGTAGCCAAACTCAGGAACAATAAATTTGAAAATTCCATTCTGAATAAAAATGAAGCCAACGACAATTTGAATAATAATCTGTACTTGGTAAGACATCCGTTTCACCCCTATGTTCATAGATATGTATCAAAAAGGTGTGTTAGGACAAATTATTTTGAAGTTAACCTCGGTATTGCTAGTCTTGGAGAGTTTAAAGGGATTTTGGGATGATGAAAAGTGAAGGTTTAAAATTTCATTAGCTAATAAATTATTTTACGGTCCAAACTGAGTAATTTACAGTCGAAACAATAAATTTACAGTCCAAAAACCACCAATTTACGGTCCAAACTGTGTGTTTTACAGTCCAAATGAAAAAAAATTGAGAGGTAGTAAAAAATAGCCCAGACTCCTGGGCTATTTTAAAAACCTATACCTTAAACTTTCTCACTTTAACGCTTAGGTCCTCAGCTAAATTAGCTAACGATGTCGAAGATAAGGATACTTCCTCCATAGTGGCTAATTGTTCCTCAGATGAAGCAGCTACTTCAGATGTACTTATTGCAGCTTTTTGTGAAATTGATGCGACTTCCTCAAGGGTTGCATTGACTTGTTCGACACTTGCAGCCATTTCTTCACTAATCGCAGACACCTCTTGAATTTCAGAATTTACACCTTCAACCGACTCTAGTATCATATGGAAGATTTGTCCTGTTTCTTTTACTAGGGTTAATCCTTTATGGACTTCATTTGCGCCATTATTCATTACTTGGACAGCACGTGAAGTTCCTGCTTGAACGATTTCAATTAAATTAGCAATCTTGCTAGCAGATTTTTTAGATTGTTCAGCTAGTTTTCTGACCTCATCAGCGACTATTGAAAACCCTCTTCCATGCTCACCAGCTCGGGCAGCTTCGATAGCAGCATTTAAAGCTAAAAGATTCGTTTGATCAGCAATACTAGTTATTACAGCTACAAACTCATTAATCTCTTTTGAGTTATGATCTAAATCATTAATAACTCCACTAGTTTCACTTGCAGATTGATAGATTGACTCCATCTGCTTCATGACTTGCTGCAAGAGTTCATTTCCTTCATTGGCCTGTACGGTTGTTTCCTCTACGGTTTCTGCTACAACATTAGTGGTTTCCACCACTCATTGGATTCTATTGCTAGTTGACTAACCGCATTGGCGGACTCTATAGTATTACTACCTTGGATTTCAGAGCCACTTGCAACTTCCTGAATAGCTGTTGCAACTTGGTTGGCAGCAGAAGTAGTATGTTCAGCACTTGCCATTAACTCTTCAGCAGATGCAGCGACGTGTTCTGAAGTTTTACTAACATCATTAATTAATTCTCTTAAACTTAATCTCATTTTATTGAAGGAAAGGGCTAAATCACCAATTTCATCCTTGTTTTTTATATAACAACAACACTGAAAAGTCCATACTTATGGTTGAAGAACTAGTAAATTTAGCAAAGGAATATCAAGAGATTGCTGAGCTTTCTATTTCCTATAAAAAGCAAAATAAAGTAGATGAGATTTCAAAACTAATGCGTGAGCGAGGAAATGTATTAACAATAAGAATAACAGAGACTAGTGAACAAGTTCGCACTTATCAAGGGAATCAGCTTCACTTTACAATAAGATAATTTTTATGAGTGATAGCCAGAACAACCATTACCTACTTTATTCTACAATAATATCGGTACAAGGCTTAAAACTGTTTAGAGTATTAGCTGAATACACTGTTCTGTAACATTAGTGGATAAAAGTGGAATTTTACTTTAATAAGAAAATAAACATAACTCCCCTCGAAATGAGGGAGTTATGTTTATTCCTATTTACCTTTACCAGGGTTATTTTCATTTTCATTTTTGTTCTCGTTTTTCTTTTCAGATTTTCCATTATTAGTTTTAGGAAGAGCAGTTTTTTCTACTTCAACTGTTTTTTCTTCAGTTATACTATCAAACTTGCTTTCTTCAATTTCTGCTTGTTTAGTTGAGTTAGCAGGTTTGCTATTATCAGCTTTACTGTTAGTCTTATTTTGTTTGTTATCGTTTGCATCCTTGTTAGCTGACGCAATATTTTTCGTTTCAACTTGGTTAGAGACTACAGCAGGTTTTGAAGCTTCTTTCTGAACGATGGCCTTATTTGGTTTATTGGTGTTGGGCTCAGCTTTGTTCTCTATATCCGCTTGCTTATTAGCTACAGCAGGTTTGTTTGTTGCCACCTTTTCTAGACCGACATTCTGCTTTTGAGTCCCATTTGAACCAACTTTCTGGACGTTATTTTGAGTAGTAAGTAATGCAGTAGTAACTACTTCATCAGATGTTACAGGGACTTCATCAGTTTCATTATTATCCACTTCCGTATCTTCTACAACTGTTTTAACCTGCTGGCGTTTGTCTTTCTCTAATGCTCTTGCAATATTTCTCTCAAGAGCCTGTCTCGCACGGTCATTACCAACTTTTTCTAACGCGGCAGTTAAGGCAACGATGTTTGCGGCTAGTGTTGTTTCTGGATCAAGAGCCGTTTCTTCTTGATCTTCGGATACAGTACCATCAGTAATTTCACTTTCAGCTATTTCCGTGTCTTCTTCAGCAACTGCTTGTAACTGTTTATACTTTGCTAGTGCAAGCTCTTGTTGTTCAATTGCTTTTTGTATGATTTCATTGGCACGGTCTTCCTCGCCTAATTTAAGTAATGCTGTAGCTTCTCTAATTCGTTCTTCTGCAAAAGAAGCAAGTAACTCCGCCTCTTTTTCCGTATCAAACGTTAAAGCGAGTTGAACATTTTCCATTAAACTTTTTATAAAGTATAGAAAATCTCCTGGTAGAAGCTTTGGGGTATCAGCAATGATTTCCTCTTCAGCTGTTGTTTCAGCTTCGGTTTCGTCAGTTTTTAAATCTTCACTAACTTCTGCTGTTTCTTCGGTTGCTGTCTCTTCTTCAACTTCCTCTGTTTGAACATCAGTCTCTACAACAACTTCTTCTTCGATCGTTTCTTGATCATTGTCAGCTGCTACTTGCAATGTACCTAAACTGAAAATGAGAGCTGTTGCAATAATACTTGTCCTAAAAAACTTTGACATAAAAAATCCCTCCAAGATGTTTTTTGGAAGAAGTCGGAATGAACTGGGGACCATTCACCATTCTTCAGCGGTCCAGCCACCATAGTAATGTACCGTAGGCCTGTGACTTTGCGTCTCTATTTTTCAATAGATTTGCCTTTTTCAAATTGAGAACTAAATGTTTGTTCACCATTATCTTAATTATACGTTAGGCAATTAGGGAAATCATGCACTTTTTTACTTAATTACACCTAGTACTTTTGTCTACCGGTGCCTGTCACCACCCGAAATTTGTCGAATGGAAATTTACATACCAGGAGGAATGTACAAGTTTAAAAACATAAATACTGATAAATTCCCTACATCGACAAGCATATGTGAGTAAAGGGACCATCTCAAGCTTCTTGTCTTGTAGCGAATAAGTGACCAAACCACGCCCATTAGGAAAAGTGAGATATACATATGAGTTGATTTGTTGGCGATGGAGAAGACGCCCCACATAAGCGGGTGGCTTAATACGAAGAAGACTGTAGAGTAGGTAATGTTGAGCCATCTAGGTAAATTTCCACCAGCATCTAATAGTAACCCAGTAGAACAAGAAATCTATTTTTCTTAGAAATATGACTCACCTCCTTTTAATAGGTAAATTATACCATAAGGTGATATTTTACTACATAGAAAAAATAAGGCTGATACACGTGGAAGGGGGAGTCCCGTGTGTCAGCCTTATTTTTATATCAAATATAAAACCGAGTACGTATCGTAATTATTGCTTGTCTAATGCTTCTTGTTTGGCGTTCTCTAACATTTCGTTAATCGTTTCAATGTATTCTTGTAAACTCATTTGTTAAACACGCTCCTTTTTAAGTTTCTAGTCATAGTATTGCCAGGTTATGAAACTATTAAACTCTAGTTATACAATTTTTTTTAGAAAAAATTAATTTACAGTCCGAAACGATTAGTTTACAGTCCAAAATAAAAATTTACAGTCCAAAACGAGCATTTTACAGTCGAAAAAAAATATTTACAGTCCAAACCGACAAAAATACAGCATGGGGTATGCAGAGCGACAAACTCCCTGAAACTTTTCCTGACCTATTTCGTAAAAGTAGTATTACATTTATAATGAATAATGGGAATATTAGGTAGAGTGGAGGGAGTCTGACATGAGTTTACTAAAAAGATTTCGAGATATTATGGCGAGTAATATGAATGCAGCGATCGATAAGGCTGAAGATCCTGAGAAAATGCTTAACCAGTATTTGCGTGAACTACGCAGTCAGCTAGGAACTGCTAAGGCTGAAGCGGCAACAATGATGGCAACAGAGCAGCGAGCAAGACGGCAGCTCGATGAGTGTTTGGCAGAGATCAATAAATTCGAGCGTTATGCAGTACGCTCGTTAGAAATGGGAAATGAAGCGGATGCAAGGCAGTTCTTAGATAGAAAAGCACAGGTTGCCGTAAAGGAAGCTGAGTTGAAGCAAGTGTATGAACAAGCGGCCGCCAATGCGAAAAAGCTACGGGAGATCCATGAAAAGTTTCAATCAGATATTCAAGAGTTAGAAACTCGTCAAATAGAGTTGAAGGGCAAGCTTTCTGCAGCAAAAGTCCAACAGAAGATAAATCGAGGTTCTGAGTTGGAGGAAAAAGCGGAACGTACGTTGTTTGAAGCAGAAGCTCTGGCCGAACTAAATTCACCAGACAATGAGCTAGACCGCCTACTAGAGGAATATACTCAAAAGGATAGCTCTAGCGTTGACAATGAACTAGAAGCGTTAAAGAAAAAGTTAAACGGCAAGTAGTTAGGGAGGTGGAAAAATGCTTATTCATTATAAGTGCCCAGACTGTGGGAATGATATGAAGTTTAGTAGCGAGACGGGGAACCTTGCTTGTGATAGCTGTGGCAGACAGGATAATATAGAGGAATACCCAAAAGAGTTTATAACCCATGAGTTTGCAGAAGGGGAAACGGTTGAGTATCAATGTAACAACTGCGGGGCGGTTGTGTTAAGTGATGCTGACACCGTGGCAACAACTTGTTGCTTCTGCGGAGCAGGAGTCGTGATGGCTGATCGATTGTCGGGAAAACTGGCTCCGATGAAGGTAATCCCTTTTACCATTAGCAAGGATCAAGCGAAAGAGGCGTTTAAAGCTTGGTGTCGGAAAGGACGATTAACACCAAAAGGATTTATGACGGCCGACCGAGTTCAAAGTGTCACCGGAATGTATGTCCCTTTTTGGCTATATGATTTGCGTAGTATTGGAGCCGCAGATGCGGTCTGTACCCGAGTTCGGACTTACAGTCAAGGCGACTACAATTATACAGAGACAAGTTTTTATGATGTGCATCGAAAGGTCGATCTCAAATACGTGAAAGTTCCAGTCGATGCCTCGGAGAAAATGGATGACGAACTCATGGATAAACTAGAGCCATACGATTACCGTGAGTTAAAAGATTTTAACACGCCATATCTTGCCGGCTACCTTGCGGAAAAATATAATTATGACGACAAACAGCTGTTTCCGAGAGTGAAATCGAGAGTTGATGAGTACGTAGATACTTACATTCGATCGACAATTACGGGTTATTCAAGTACAAGGATTAAGCACAAAACGATTAATACGAAGCCAATGAATGCATATTATACGCTCATACCTGTATGGATGGTAAGCTACGATTATAACGGGAAGCTTCATATGTTTGCGATGAACGGGCAGACAGGGAAAATTGTTGGCAAGCCACCGATTAGTTCGGGAAGAGTGGCGGCCTGGTTTTCTGGAGTTGCTGGTGGTACGTTCGTGGTGATTAAGTCAATTGCCTGGATGATGGGAGGTGGCATCTAGTGAAGAAATGGCTATTATTTATTCTCATTTTTCTCTTGCTACCGATTGAAGCACTAGCTGCTCCCCAGAAAATCTTTGATTATGCCGAGCTGTTAACACCCGATGAAGTTAGCCAGCTTGAAAGCTTAGCTACGACTTATAGTGATCAACACCGGGTTGATATCATCGTCTTAACAACCAATCAAACCGACGGAAAATCGATTGAACAATACATGGGAGATTTTGTTGATGAACAGGGATATGATGACACAGTTATTATAACCATTGATATGTTAGAGCGTGACGTGATGGTCGCAGGATTTGGTAAAGGGGAAAAGTATGTAGACAATTATCGAGGCGATATCATTCTTGAAGAGATTACTCCATATCTTTCAGATGGAAACTTCTTTGGAGCGTTTCGAGAATTTATTGAACAGGCGAATTACTACTTGGGTGTCGAACCAGAAGTGCGTTCAACGCCTAACCCTAGTCCCAATCCAAGTCCGGGCTACAACAGTGACGTCAACTATAATCGAAATTATCAGCCTGCACAAGACAATATCTTTTTCGAACTATGGTTTCAGCTTTTGGCCTCAGTAGTTGTTGGAGGTGTGACAGTTGGGATCATGGGTTACTATTCGAGCGGAAGAAAGACGACTAACGCCAGAACGTATTTAGATGTAGGACGATCCGCGGTAACCGCAAGTTATGATCGATTTGTTCGGAAGACTGTTACCAAAACGAAGAAGCCATCGAGTAACAACAAAGGTGGTGGCGGCGGCTTCGGCGGCGGTGGTGGTGGAGGATTTACCGGCGGAGGCCGTTCATTTAGCGGAAGTAAGGGGAAATTTTAATATAGAGAGGAGAACGTCATGTTTTTTCGAAATCAATTTGCCAATGTAGTTGAGTGGGAAGAATTCAGAGATGATATGATCTTTTGGAAATGGAGCAATAAAGAAATTAAAAAAGGTAGTAAGCTGATCATTCGTGCCGGTCAGGATGCGATTTTTTTACACGGAGGAAGAGTTGAGGGTATCTTTCGTGAAGAAGGCGATTACGATATTGACTCGCAAATCATTCCTTTTTTATCGACATTAAAAGGCTTCAAGTTTGGCTTTAACAGTGGGATGCGTGCGGAAGTGCTGTTCGTCAATACGAAGGAGTTTATTGTAAAATGGGGGACACGGAACGCGATCAATATTCCTCATCCACAACTTCCTGGAGGCATACCAATCAGAGCGAACGGAACATTTAATGTGAAGGTTAGTGATTACATCGCTTTGATTGACAAGATTGCTGGAATTAAGTCGAGCTACTATGTAGAGGATATTCGACTAAGAATTACGTCAGTGTTAGATCAGCTGTTGATGGAGTGGATCACAAGAGAAGGTAAGGATATGTTTAACCTTCAAGCCAATGCGTTTGCCATTTCAAATGGTATTCGCGAAGACCTCGATATGAGCGTAACCAATGACGGTTTATCGATCACGAAGTTTACGGTGATGAGCTTTAATTACCCTGAAGAAATTCAAAAGATGATTACGAAATCGGCATCACACACAATGGTTGGTGATCTAGGTAAGTATCAGCAAATTGAAATGGTTAACGGCATGGCTTCTGGTAAAGTTCAAGGTGGCGGCACAGCCTCCGACATGGCCGGCATGATGATGGGCATGAATATCGCCAATGAGATGATGAAGAATATGAACCAGAATAATCAGCCAAATCAGGGGCAAGGTCAGGGGCAAAATCAGAACCAAGGGCAACCTCAAAATCAAGGTGTCGCACCAGCACCGCAAGAAGGTAACAAAACACGCCCAAATTTCTGCCCGAATTGCGGCACGAAAACAGGCGACGGCAACTTCTGCTCAAATTGTGGGTTTAAGTTGGTGTAGAGTAGACGTAAAAGCCAGTTCATTTTAGGATGAACTGGCTTTTGTACGTTTGTTTAGTGAATATTTTGAAGTTATCTAACTATCTTAGGCAGATAAATCGTTCATATTGGGCTGGTTTTTCTATAATGTTGGATGCGCACACCGGTTTATTGTCCGAAACAAGGGATTTATTGTCCATTGAAAGAATTATACGCACTGGGGCAGTGCCTCCATATACATGCAAAAGGGAGGCACCACGCGCCTCCCTAACGTCTACCTACAACATCCCTACCTGCTCAACATTGCGCTCAACAACTCGCGCGCCGACCTTGCTCACTAAGAAACCGCCGTTTGACACGAACGCGCCTTCTGCTAACACTAAATCCATGACCAATGACACCTTCGCCGAGTCCACCGGTTCAATCGGGTCATCTAACGAAATCATTACGTTTCTGCCAATTTCATTTTTAAAAATTAGTTCAATTTTCTTCGCCATTTGTATTTACCTCCTTTCCTGATTTAATCAAACACTTAATTAAGAAACTGCATACTGGTTCGTACGTGTCACAATTTGTGCTGTGTGAACCTGCAATGACAGCAATGCTTCAGCCGTCGTGCGCAGCTGCGCGTCTGTAGCTGTGTTGTTAATATTGGAAAAGTTCTTCGTTTTGAAGATTTCCTTCCCTTCTTCGTCGTAGCCAGCCAACAGGTGCAACGTTAACCGCGAATGTAAAATGTTTGCGCTCATCTCATCACCCCCTTCACTCTATACATACATGTCGCAAGTTAAATGGGTGGGGAGGTGTAACTTTATTTTTTTGATTGCCTCAAATCGCCATGACTTTACCGTGTTGATCGAGACGTTTTGTTCCTTTGCAATTTGACTCGGACCTTTCCCAAACTCAAGGTACTCCATTAGCCAAAACTTCTCTCTTTCTGAAAAAAAGGGGAGAACGGTTCGCAATGAGATCGTCACCCAAGTAGAAGTTACTCCCGCTGGAGTTTCCTCAATTGATCTAGGTCCGGAAAATCTCGCATAGTAACTACGTTCCTTGTGCAAAAAATTGAGCATTCGTCCACGAATATACTTTTTCAGATAACTAGGAAAGTAGCCTTTGCCTTCCTCGTAATTTTTACTCGCATCCCACATTGCTAGTAAGCCAATTTGGTAAAGTTCTTCATTGTATTGGTAAGCTCGTAGCACTTTGATTTGTTTCTTAATGATCGGTTCGAATCTTTCAACTAACTCCTCAAACTCCATTTTCTAGAACACTCCGGCGGAAAGCGCGCCTTCCAAATATTCCGCGGTTACCTTTATTATTGCGGTTCG
The DNA here is from genome assembly GCF_004116265.1 of Anaerobacillus alkaliphilus. Lineage (NCBI taxonomy): Bacteria > Bacillati > Bacillota > Bacilli > Caryophanales > Bacillaceae > Anaerobacillus > Anaerobacillus alkaliphilus. The sequence continues at coordinate 11,798 of NZ_QOUX01000032.1, forward strand.
GACTGAGAGTGTCATATCGTTATACGTAGCTTAGGAAGCTCTATACTAAAAGCTTTACTAGGTGAAGATTTAAACCCTAGAGTTACAAGCTTGAAACACTACATGGATTTTTATTTCTCACCCTTTTTTTGATTTAGAGGTATCTATAGGTGAAAGGGGAGTTCAAAAAAATGAAAAATGGACAAATTGAAAAGTTTAGGAAGTTTTCGCAGTTTGAAAATGTGGAGGAGTTTAATGCGCATCTAAATCGATGGCTAGATGAGGTTGGACACGAATTTTCCAAGAGTGAAAGAATCGCGTTAAAGTTCTTGAGCCGCTATGCTGTAAATCGTAGGAGTCGCCAATGTGAAAATAGGTACGGTGTTAAAGACAATTCACTCAGAATACAACGGCAGTGGAATTTCGAGATCGACAATGAAACGAATGTTTGTGAAAGCAAGGCAGGTGGGAATGATCATCACCCATGAACTTGCCCGTGAAAATGGTGGTCAGTCTAGCAATCTCTACGTTTTTATGCGCCGATCTGAACCACCCAAGCCTGAAAAATTTAATCGCCCTAATAAAACTATTTCCTTAAAAACTATAAAAGAAATAGAGAATCGTAATGAACTCGACCACACCTACACCAGTGAAAAAATCCCTCAACCATTTGTAAAATTAGCCAAATGCTTTTTTGATAGCTTTCAAAAGATAGAAGAATACTGGAGAATGACCGAGATTGCCGCCTACAAATACGTCTTTGAGAAGGATCACGACCTATAGTTAGACGTTGCCATTCAGTCATTTAAACAGACGATCCGAAAAATGAAGCTAAGTAATGTGAAAAAGCCGATTGCTTACTATTATTCGGTTGTGATTAGCAAATTTGAGCAAGAATCCCATCGAGATCTTGATGAAATCGTCAGTAGTGACGAGGAAGGAACTCGTTATTTAAGTTCAACAAGCATTTTTAACTAACTAACGTGCCAAACCGGGCAATTTACAGTCCGAAATCAAATTTTACGAGCTAAACTAAGGGGTTTACAGTCCAAAATACATTTTACGTGCCAAACTAAGGGGTTTACAGTCCAAAATACATTTTACGTGCCAAACTAAGGGGTTTACAGTCCAAAATACATTTTACGTGCCAAACTAAGCAGTTTACAGTCCAAAATTGCAATTACGTGCCAAACTGAGGGGTTTAAGTCCAAAATTACATTTTACGTGCCAAACTGAAAGATTTACAGTCCAAAGTCAATCGTTTATGAGCGAAACTCTAAAAGATTTGAATTCAATAATGAACTGTGCTAAAAAAATCGAATATAGCTCATGCCTTTATACAGAAAATCTCTCTGTGCTAGAATTTTCTTCCTTTATTACAACGCATAACTAGCACTAATTAGAATAGAAATAAAAAGTAGTAAAGATGGTTAAAGGAATCAAATATTGGGTAAATATTATAGACTTATTACTCTTCCCAAATCTCGATTGAATTTTTACAATATTAATAATTATCAAATTTTTTTCTTGTTCTAGTGAAAATAGCTTATCTCTAAATTAATTGGATGTTTCCTTATTGAAAAAATGAAAGTTTTTTAAAGGTATAAGAGGCATTAAAATGGGGTTTATTTTTCAATACAAAAAGGAGTTGTAGTTCAATAGAATGAAAATAGAGCTAAAAACCACGATAGAATATGGAAAAATCATCGCATTAAACAGATTAAAGCAGGGTATGACGCAAGATGAGTTAGCCAGAGGAATATGTTCAATTACATATTTAAGTAAACTTGAAAATGGTAAGCTTGATCAACCAAATTTAGAGACGATAGACCTATTGTTAGGAAGATTGAATATTACAATTAGTGCGTTATCCGATCAACAAAAAGTAATAAAAGATAAGATTGGTAGCATTTATGATGCAATTAATGAAAAAAATTTAAAGTTAGCTGACCGAGAGTGGTTGAAGTTAAAAGAAAGCATCACTAATAATGAGGACCCTAGTCTTTACGTTTATTATCTGTTAATTTCTTATCGCTATTTTTTAGGAAAAGATGATTTAGGTAGTGCTAAGAATATACGAAAAGAGATTCTTCTCCTTTCAAAAACCTTAACAAATGCACAGCTATTTTATTTTCATTATTTTAATGGTATATATCACTGTTTAGATCAAAAATTTCTCGATGGTATCGAAAGTTTTCGAGAAGCACTGACACTTCAGGATACACTTCCTTTTGAGGATCATTTTCTGTTATATCATACTGCATTAGCATATAGTAATATCCATAATCCAGCTCTTGCTCTTCAATTCGCTTTAGATGTATTACACATCTTCGAGAAACAGCTTAATTATATGCGTGTAGTAGATTGCCATATTATAATTGGCATTAATTATACGAGGGTGAAACAGTTTGAGAGAGCATTAGAGCATTATCATAATGTCTTAAAAGTAGTAAGCCAATTAAATCAACTTGATCTGATCGCAATGGTTTATCACAACATTGGGTTTTTATACTCGGAAAAAAAGGAGAGTAAACAAGCGATCAATTATTACCTGAAAAGTATTGAGTTAAAAGAAGAAAATACGCCTGTTTATCTAAATACAGTCTACTTTTTAGCCAAAGAGTTAATAAAGGAAAAGGCCTTCGAGCAAGCCAGAAATTGGATAAGTAGAAGTCTGGCACTGGTAAAAAGCCCTTCCAGTTATTCAATTAAGCTAAAAATATTAGAATTTTCGATTTCAAAAAACAGTGACGAACATAAGGTATATCTTGAGGAAGAGGCCATTCCTTATTATAAGGAAAAGAATGACATTAATAACCTTTACAGCTGCTACGAATTATTAGGTGATTTATACTCTCAGGAGTTTAAATATAAAGCTAGTAGTAAGTATTATAAACTAGCATTGACTGTAAAAAATAAAAAGTAGAGGAGTTTTTGGTCATGAACAAATTATTAAAGGGGTTAGGAGTTTTTAGTTTAGTTGGAGCAATCATCTTTCCGAGTGCTGTACTAGCAGAAGAGCATCCAAAATTCAATTCGGAATCAGGGGTTGAAGAAGAGCATCCAAAATTCAACTCAGAGCCAGGTACTGACGAGGAGCATCCGAAATTTAATTCAGAGCCAGGTACTGACGAGGAGCATCCGAAATTCAATTCAGAGCCAGGTACTGACGAGGAACATCCGAAGTTTAACTAATACATAAAAAATCCCTTACAGAATTTCTGTAAGGGATTTTTTGTTCTTAATAAGCTGCACGTAAAGCGTCGACTAGACCATAACCAAAATAAGTAGAACTCCCTAGATTAGTAGCTGTATCTCTTAATCTCTGTCTAATCTGTACGTTTGAAGCCCACGGATACTCGCTCTTCACTAGAGCTGCTACAGCCGCAACATGAGGAGCTGCCATTGATGTACCGTTTAGGCTCGAGTAGGTATTATTTAGGTAAGTACTTTGAACATTAACACCTGGAGCCATTAACTCTAATTGGCTACCGTATGTTGAGAATGATGCTCGTTGATTGCTAGAATTTACAGCACCTACAGCGATAACAGAATTATATCTTGCAGGAAATTGTATCCCATTAGAACCTGTATTTCCAGCTGCAGCAATTAATAAAACACCTCTGTTATATGCGTTATCTGCTGCTTGTTGTAAGGCAGTAGAACCAGAAGATCCGCCAAGGCTCATGTTAACGATATCCATGTTATTATTTACAGCCCACTCGATACCTTTGGCGATACCACTTAGAGAACCACTACCATTTCTATCTAAAACTTTAACAGCGTAAAGATTAACAGATGGTGCAACTCCGATCACTCCATAGCTGTTGTTTAGTGCGGCGATTGTACCAGCTACATGCGTTCCGTGACCATTGTAATCTTGGTAACTCGGCTCAGAGCTGATAAAGCTTGCACCGCCTGAGATTCTTAAATCTGTATGACTAGCAATCCCAGTATCTAGTACTGCAACTCTAACACCAGATCCATAGTTGCCCCAAGAATGTACAGTCGTTGCGCGAATATGAGATACACCCCAAGGAGTAGTTTGTGCAGTTGCTTCTACTGGTGCATCTTCTTCAATATAAGCAATATTTGGGTTCTTAGCTAATGCCTCAGCTGCTTTTTTAGGAAGCGTAACATGTAAAACAGGCATATATTCGTATTCGTGATGTACTTCACCACCAGCTATTGTAACGACATCTGAGTCTGCTTTTTCATGAAAACCAATTAAGTAATCTAGCTTTTCAACACCGTTTCCATTTCCGTTTCCTTTGCCATTACCATTGTTCGCACTTACAGATGCTGTTGAAAACACCATTGTAAATACAAGGATAAAACCTAGAAACATTCCTAACAGTTTTGATTTCATGTTAATGCCTCCTTTTATTTATTTTTATCCAGCTACTAACTGGATCTATAAAAATCGTAACACACTTTGAAGATTAGTTTTATTGGGAAAGTTGATAAAATAGGGGTGTGTAATAGGGTTTAAATAAAAGTTTTTTTTCAATACGTACATCAAAAAAACAGCATCATATTTAAATGATGCTGCGCATGTAAGTGAACTAAATAATCTTTTTAGCGGTTTTATTTAGCTTATGGCTAATTGGCCGTTGTAACTTATTCGTTTCTTGTTTTCTGGTGAATTTAAGTAATGTTAAGTACTCATCCGTTGATAATCCTTGGTCGAGGGCCTTCATAATTATACTGTCCCAATGAGTATCATATGTGTGTTTTGCACCCTCAAAAATAAATGTATCTGCGGAAACACCAAGTACTGGAGAAATTTGATACAAAAATTCAAAACTTGGGTACAGAATATGATTTTCCTCAACCGATCGAAGGCAACTTTCCTCTACTCCTGCAATCTCCGCTAATTCAGTTAGAGATAAGCCTTTGTTGATGCGCATTTCTTTCATTGTATTACCAATCATATATGTCCCACCTTTAGTGTTTATATTCCAAACCTTCTTAAACTTCTATACGTAGCTTCATTCGTTTTTATGGGGGGAAAGATTTTTTCTTTTAGCTCCAAATATATATCTAACTCAATCGTAATATTCTTCAAATAATTTTTATGAGAAAAAAGTACTTCTAAGATAGTTAACGTTTTCGACATCAATTACTATAAGTTTATAAACAATTGGTTTGGGAAAAAATAGAATTATCTCTCTTTAAAGGACGTTTACAAATGAACCATATTCCCATACATAAGTTAATAAACGAAGTAAATAAACTAAGCTATACTGGTATACAATCAAATTCAAAAATGGTTGAAGCAGGAAATGTTTTTGTAGCTATTGATGGAACAGCAGTTGATGGACATCTTTTCATAAAAGATGCCATTAGTAATGGAGCTTGTGCAGTAATTGGGGAAAAACCATTGACAGGAGCTTCTGTGCCTTACTTCCAAGTTGAAAATAGTCGGGAGGCAATCGGTTTATTAGCTGCAAGTATCTATGGAAATCCTTCAAAAAAGCACCAGGTAATTGCTATTACTGGGACAAACGGGAAAACGACAACCTCTCATTTAATCAAACATATTCTAAACTATGTAGGGGAGAGTTGTTCGTTAATTGGTACAGTTGAGTACGAGATTAATGGTCAAAAAATAAAATCGAGCCATACCACTCCTGATGCTCTACAGTTACAAAAATTATTATTTGAAAGTAACGATCGTTATGTGGTTATGGAGGCATCCTCACATGGACTTGATCAACACCGTCTTGCTGGAACAGGAGTAGATTATGCACTCTTTACAAATCTGAGTCATGATCATCTTGATTATCATGGGAATATGACTAATTATTTCCATGCAAAAACTCAACTATTTGGGTTACTAAACGTCCATGGAGAAGCAATTATCGGCAATTATACCTCATGGGGAAAAAAGCTAACAAAGCTATTGAAGCAGCAAAAACATGTCTTTTCAGTTGGGGAAATGGGGTTAGATGACGTTCAATTACTTTCTATTCATGGATTAGAAGTTCTAGTTAAGGACGGTCCTAACCATCTAACGCTCTCGATACCATTACCGGGACTGCATAATATTTGGAACACTTTGCAAGCCTATTTGCTAGCAAAGAGACTTGGTATCCCAGCAGAGGATATCGTTAAGGCTATTCAAACGTTTCCAGGTGTGGCTGGTCGTTTTGAACAATACCAGAATGACGTAAAAGCAAATTTTATTGTTGATTATGCTCACAGTCCAGACTCCATCAACTATTGTTTACAAACAGCCAAGGAATTAACAAAAGGAAAAGTCGTTCATATATTTGGTTTCCGTGGTCAACGTGACCGCAAAAAACGTTTGCCAATGTTAGAGGCATCAGTTGAATTTAGTGATGAAGTTATCATTACATTAGATGATTTAAATGGCGAGAGTTTAGAAGGGATGTCAAGAGATATTTACGACCTGATTGAGAGAGTGGGAAAAGGAAAATGTAAAGTAATCTTAGATCGGACAGAAGCGATAAAGTATGCATGGGATACAAGTGAAAAGGAAGATACGGTATTAGTAACCGGTAAAGGACCAGAGTGCTATCAACACCCTTTTTTATTGCCAAGTAGATCAGACCGTGAAACAATTGAATACATTAAGATGTTGCATTTAAGCAATAAAATCTTAGATTAGTGTGAAATAGACTAAGCTAAGATTTTTTTGCTTTTGGATGTGTTTTGTCAAAAGCATTTAATAAACGATCAAGTTCTTGGCTACATCTAACAGTAACTGCTGCTGAAAAGCCGTGTTTTATTGCTTTTTTTGTCATTTCCTTACGCTTTTTTTCAATTTGAATTAGAAGGCTTGTAGGCATTAGAAATTCTCCCAAAATAAGGTTATAAATTAATTATCCTATAAATATACATTTTTGTATTGGAAGTTTGTGACTAATATGTGAACGAAATAAATAAAAATGAGGTGTCCCCTTTATATTGGGGACACCATCTTATTTATATATCAAAGTTTTTAATTAAATCCTCTAAATCCTGTGTTAGAGAATTTAAATCAGATACCGCTTTAGCAATTTCTTCGATAGAAGCATACGTTTCCTGGGTTAAAGAGTTTGCTTGATCGACGCTTGCAGCAGACTGCTCTGAGATTTTAGTTGTTTCATTGATAGAAGCCTTGACCTGATTTGTACTAGCTGAAAGCTGTTCTGCGATCGCTGAAACTTCTTGCATTTCTGAGGTAACTGCCTCAATCTCTTTTAGGATTTTCTCAAAGGAGGCTTTTGCTACCTCAACCACTGTTTTGCCTTCTTCTACCTCTGTTTGTGTTCGAGACATTTTCGTAATTGAATTTTGTGAATCCTGCTGTATGCTTTGAATTAGACCAGTAATCTCTTCCGCGGACCCTTTAGATTCTTCAGCTAGCTTTCTTACTTCACTTGCTACTACTGAAAAGCCTTTCCCGTGTTCGCCAGCTCTAGCTGCTTCAATACTAGCGTTTAAAGCTAATAGATTTGTTTGTTCTGCGATGCCATTGATTACATTAACGATATCGCCAATTTGATTTGAACGCTTATCTAATTCAGAGATGACGCCAGCTGTCTCATTAACCGAAGTGATGATGATATTCATTTTATTAATAACATTGTTAATAGCATCGGCACCACTTCTAGCTGATTTTTCTGTTTCATATGAAGAATCAGCAATTGTAGAAGTTGTTGCCGCGACTTTTTGGATACCAATACTCATTTCTTCAACAGCTCTCGCACCTTCTTCGGCACTTACTGTTAAGTTATCTGAACCACTAGAAACAACACTCATTACTCTTGCCATTTCTTCTGTTGCTCTATGTACTTGTTGAGAAGTAGCTTCAAGCTCAGCCGATGATGATGAAACTTGTTTACTTAGACCATTCATATTTTTAATAACAGCTTGAAGGTTCTTCACCATATAGTTGATCGTTTTGGATAATTGACCAATTTCGTCACGACGATTTTCATCTAATTCATTTATCAACAGATTTCCTTCGGCTACGCTACTTGTTACTCTAATAACTTCCGAGATTGGTTTGGTAATTAATCTAGTAATAATAAAAGTAAGGATAATAGCAAAAGTTAGCGCAGATCCTAGAATGACATATAAGGTTGTAATTGCTCTTTGAACATTAGTTTGCCCGTCCTGAATATTGACAATAATTCCTTGTCCAATTTCTTTGCCGATTTCATCAAAGTTATTAACTACAACTGTCGTATCGGATTTAATGCGATCAAAATCATTATTAATCGTTTGCAATTCAAGTAACAAAAAAGACATGCCCAATACAAATGTAAGAATTACCGCAGAGAACCCGACGATTAACTTGTACCTTATTTTTAAATTTTTCATGACTTCACCTCGTTGTATTTGTTGTACTTAGACATTTTATTACAAGAAACGACATATGTATACAGCGTTTGGGTAAAGAATGGGTGTTTTGAACTATAGCTTGAAGGGTGTAAATCGTTTTACGGTCCAAAACTAGTAGTTTACAGTCGGAAAATAAAATTTACAGTCCAAAATCAGTAGTTTATAATCCAAACTAAGCGTCTTATAGTCTGAGTCGAAGTTTATACCCTGTTGGGTATCAGTGACATAAACAAAAAATCATGCCCTTAATCAAGTGAAGAAGGGCATGAACAGGTTAAAGTTAAGAATTCTTAAAGCATAGAGATACCTTTCTATGTCTTTATTTTTATCTAATTACTGAATGATTACTATCTAGCAACCGTTGAATTGAAATTTTTAAATTTCGATTATATGGTACGTCTTTAAAAGTGCCATTGTAGGTGCGAGCACGTCTGCCAATTTTAAGATCGTAAAGATCAATAACATAACTACCTGAAGCTTTTCCATCAATTACAGTTCCCTCTATAATCATTTGGGCATCGAATTTATCCCCATTGAAAACCATACTTGTATGATCAGACTCAAAGTAACTAGCATTATCTAAAAAAGATGTAAAAATTGTATCAGCTACTAGCTCACGTGTCTGATGAATTCTGTAGAAATCTTCGTAAAAACGTTCTTCAGAGATGTGTTCTGAAATATTTAGCGTTACACGATCTACATAATAGTAACGTTCTATATATTCAAAAGTTACAATACTAACCGTTTTTGTTTGGCTATTCCAATCTACTTTTGCCCCTAATGCTTCACTTATAAAGCGAAGTGGCACTAACGTTCTCCCTTTTACTACTTGCGGGGTTACGTCTAATGTAAGTCTTTGTCCATTAACAGTAGCTGTTTTGCTACCGATTTTTAGAGTGATTTTTTTCGAACCACGGCTAGCTGTGATGGTTTGTGTTTTCGCATCCCAGTGGACAGTAGAGTCTAACTCTTCAAAAATTTTACGCATAGGTACCATTGTACGTCCAGCAATAGTAGTCGCCGGTTGGTCAAACTTAATAATTTCACCATCAATTTCAACCTTAATAGAGGTAGATGCTTCTCCAGTAGAGGGAATAGCTAAACTAGTAAAAAACAAAATAAAAACAAGGGTCATTCTAGATGCTAGTTTTGTGTACATATAAGTGCTCCTTTTGGATATAAAATATTTGTAACTTTTTAAATATAATTGGTCAATGTCAATTGTGATAGTGGTATTTACTGGTGTTTTGCTGAGAATGAGGAATGCCAAGTCTAACTTGCCAACCTTTTGTTGTAATTACCTAATTTATTGTCCAAACTGAAGCGTTTATTGTCCAGAATCACCAGTTTATTATCCAAACTGAGTTATATACGCCGGTAGGTTACCTCAGGAACAACCAAAAAAACACCCAACTCCTTAATAATAGAGTTGGGTATCTCAGTATCTTAATCTATACTAATAATCTTTAAGTTACTTCTAAAAAACTCAGTGTTCATCGGTTCAGCTTCTTCTTCCTCAATTTCAGCAGAAATTTGTGTAGTCTCTTTTTCTTGAAGTTGATTACTACTTTCGGTAGGTTCATTGCTTAAAAGAAATAAACCAGCAATTCCAAGTAGGAGGAATACACCTACAATACTCATAAAACTAATCATTATATTTTTTAACATAGGGTAATCACCTTACTTTACATTATGGTTAATCGTTTCTATTAGAGAACCTCTTTCGTAGGAAGAGAATGCGTCTATTTTAATCGTGTTTCCTCGCTTTAAGCCCGGTACAGCTAATTCGTGGACGTTATTACCTTGGTAGTGCATTTTCTTACCATCAACTCTGACAACAGCAACAAAGTTACTAGTTTTCACCGTCACGTTGGATACCATTGAATTCACATCTACTTTGACATTCGTTAGATGTACAGGCTTTTTCTCAGCCTGTTGTTGAGTTGTATTGGTTTGTTGGTTTGTAGCAGGTTTCGTCGATGGTTGACTTGTAGTCGGTTTACTACTCGAACTATTGTTGTTTGTAAATGGACTATTATTTGCCTGGTTGTTATTCGTTGTTTGGTTACTCTGTTGGCTCGTTGTTCCTTGCGATTTTGGGCTTGTGCTGTTTCGTACCTTTTCTTCTTTCACTTCTTCGATTACAAATGGCATTCTTACTCCAGGGGAGAGAACTTCATTAGTAATAGATGCTACATTTTCAATAAAAAGCTCGTATTCTAGCCCTGGAACGTACATTTGACTGGGATTTACAGAAATACTTTTTCCATCTGCTGAAAGACTAACCGTTACATCTAAATTGCGGTTAAATGAGTTTTTTACCAGGACAGTTGTTTCATTTACTGTGCTTGGATCTAATGCTTCATTAAACGTTATAGTCCAGACTTTGTATATGTCATTAGCCACCCTCTGTACAAGTACTTCATGGTTATTTTCTGCAAGTGAAGCAGGCATAGTAGAAAAGACGAAAATAAGTAAAATTAGAGCTTTTAAACTATTCTTCATTACGATCAATCCAACTTAAATTCTGCATCAATGTCTTCTAGTTTGTGTTCTACTAATAAATCAGTAAATACATTTCTACCAGCTAATAAATCATACAGTGAATACCTTTTACCAGCAGTCTTGTAAGTAAACTTTTGATTAATTCTAAAGATATCGCTACTTCCTTCTGGTACTTTAAAATTCATCACTTCAAGCATTTCATTGTTCTCACTGATTACTTCAATTCGCAAGTCGAAATTGTCATTTAACGTTGCATAACCGATTTCAAATTTCTTTTTGATCCCGTCAGTTTCAAATGGTCTATTAATCGTTCTACGGTTACCATTTACAAACACATTGATAAAGCTAACTTCTTCACCATTTGTTAAAATATCTACGTTCGTAATTGATACATCTGTTTCAGCAAGAGAGCTGCCTTTTTTATGGAGCACTTCAACTTGCTCGATATATTTTTTTGGAGCATTTACTGTAATCTCCCTTGTTGATTTAAAATCTAGGTAGTTTTCAGCAGCACTGTTTTCATTAAGTAAAAATTCTTTGAATTTAAATACAAATGTGTTGGCAAATACATTTGTTGGTAGCAATAAAGCTGTTGCAATTACAGTTGATAGTAGTAGTGTGATAATATGTTTTTTCTTCATGTTCAATTGTTCATCCTCTCATGCCTTATTGTAGTTTATCTCTTATATCGACATATTTTGCTATATTGTTAAGGGGTATTTAATAAATTAATAGAAAAGGCAAGCTATGAACATCACAGCTTGCCTATTTTTTAGTCTAAAGTAATTGTTCCTAGTGAGGAGGCTAGGCCATTAATAGTTGCATTAATACCGTCGGCAATTGATAACACAAATACTCGGTAAGTAATGTTACTCGTTATTAGATTACCTCTAACATCGGTGGTAGCAGCATCTAAAGTTACCACATGATTACCTCCAGTTTTATTTACTCTCGTAAAATATTCTTTAGGTACTAGATTGGCAGCAGCTAAGGTAAAGGTACTTGCCTCAGCCTCTGGGACAACCAATATGGCATAGTAAGCAATGCTAGCTTCATTTGTTGGTTTCGTAAAACCTATTCTCATATCTCGGCCATTGCCGTTGTTAGCAATATCTGATGCTGTAATGTTAGAAACGCTTCCAGCAAAAGGGTTCGATAAGGTTATGTTTAATGAAGGGTTTGATAATGCATTAGAAGATGCTGCATTAGATACACTCATCACATATACCTTGTATTCAATATCCGGCTTTATTAAGTCACCTTGAACATCTCGTGCGGTTGGACTTAATCGATGCACGATGTTACTACCTGTTTTTGCAACTGGTGTATAATTGCCAGCTGTTACTGCATTCGCTTGAGCTAAATTAAATGCTTGGTGCGATTTTACTACCATAATTCGATATTCGGCGATGGAAGCCTCATTTCCTACTCTTACGAACCGAACTTCTAGATCACTACCGTCTGCAGCGTTAGCTATATCGTGCGCTGTTACACTAATGACTGCTTGAGCACTTGAATTAACTCTTAAAGTAATAGCTGCTGAAGCTCCAGACAATGAGTTGTTCTTACTGTTACCTCCATTAGAGACAGAGAGAACATAAACACGGTATTCTACCCCTTCACGAATGAGTGCCCCAAATGCATCTCTCGTACTAGCCGTTAGTGTCCTTGATAGATTAGCTCCGGTTTTTGGAACAACCGTGTAATTAGATGGTGGGACATTATTGGCATCAGTTAATGAAAATCCACCTGCTTGAGCTGATTTTACAATCATAATCCGATATTCTGATAGAACAGATTCGTCAGTAATTCGATTAAATGTTACCTGTAAATCTCGTCCATCTCCATGGTCACTTATATCGTACGCTCGTATGCTTGTTGCTGACGCAGGTCTGAAATTATCCGTTAACGAGATCGTTTGTGAAGGCGACGAAAGCGAGTTTGTAAACCCGTTGGCAGGACCACCTACTGATAACACAAATAATCGATAATTTAGATTTGAACGTACCAAATTTCCGTTAACATCTCTAGTCGTTGATGCTAGAGTTACTGTACGATCCTGACCCGTTTTTGAAACAGTTGTATAGTTAGAACTGGAAACGCTGTTGGCTTTTTGTAATGTAAAACTATTAACTTCATTGGCGGGAACAACCATCACCCGATAATTAGCGACGCGTATTTCTTGACTCGGAATTTTAAAGGTGACTTCAAGATCACGACCATCACCATGGTCAGATATGTCTCTTGCAACAACATTTGTAGCTCTAATATCGTTAGGCCTGCTGGCTGGCGTTATTTGAGCAGATGGCGCAGATAAAGAACTTCCGAAACCTGTGCTAGCATTACCGATAGCTAGGATGTACACACGGTATGTCGTTCCATTTTGGATAACTCGCCCTTTATAGTCTCGAGTACTCGTGAGATTTTGAACGAGATTTGCCCCTGTTTTAAAGATCGTTGTGTAATTTCCACTTGTTACTTCTTTTGCTGCAGACAAGTCAAATTGACTTATTTCACTATTAGGGACGACAATGGCACGGTAATACAAGAGATGATTTTCATCTGCAAGTCTATTAAAGCTTACTTCAAGGTCTCGACCATCCCCGTAGTCATAAACATCTCTAACTGTTACGTTAGTGACTGCTGCTACTCGGTTTGGTAGTGTGAGTGTGACAGGAGTGCTTTTTGCTAAGTGGTGTTGTGGGCTAGCTCCATTCCCAACCTGTAAAACAAACACTGTATAATTAATATCATTTTCTACGAATGCACCATCCGTATCTCGGGTTGACGAAGTTAATACCTGGCGAATGTCCTGACCGGATTTCGTAATTACTGTATAGTTACTTGGCGAAATACTTAACGCAGTGTTTAAGTTGAAATTTGTTGCTTGGGAGGTTTTCACCACCATGACTCGGTACTCACTTACTGGTGCTTCGTTTTCCGCTCTTTTAAAGCTAACCTCTAAATCGCGGCCGTCACCAAAGTTTTCCACATCTCTTGCTGCTACTCCAGACATTGGGCTCTGAGCTCTTGTTACTCGAACTTCTCTTTTCGCTGCATCATAGAAAACGCGGTCACCTAAAGCTTCACTTACAAAACGAACCGGCACTAAAGTTCTACCATTTATAACCTGAGAAGGGACATCCAAGGTCACCTGTTTGTTGTTAACGATTGCTTGGTTAAATCCTATGTAAAGGATAATTCTCGTATCACCTCTTGTGGCGGTGATCTTCCTTGTGCCTTCCTCATATACGACTTTGGCATTAAGTGATTCAAATATAGCCCTTAATGGAACCAACGTTCTACCATTTCTAACGATTGGTGGTTGGTCTGTCTGAATTTCTACTCCGTTAACAAACACCTTGATGGTGCTACTGTTCGCAAATGCAAGATTAGGAAATCCTGATGAAAAGAGTAAGATAAGTAACAAAGATGTAATGATATTTTTTTTCACTGTATTATTTTCCTCCTACCATTTTTTGCTCTTATATAATATTTCGACAAATGCGCGTAATTGTTAACACTAAAATTTAATTATAGGAGATTTTTAACTAGAGTTACTGCTTCTAGCAGATAATTAACATATGTTTGAAGTTACATTAAAAAAACCAATGGAATTTTAAGTCCATCGGTTATGATTTCTATTAAGAGTAATTGATCTCTTCTATATGTAACAACAATCTCTCTATTTCTTTTACTAAGTCTTTTGACGTTAGTGTATGGTTGCTATCACCTAATTTTTGTATCTCTTTAAGGATTGACAGCAGTTTCTCTTGACTAATCTGTGCTCCCATTATGACCCCCCTATTAATATATGAATAGTATATTACAAGAATTGGCATTTTTCCAATATATTTTTGCTAGATTTTGTCGGTAATGGTAAAAAAGTCTTATATATTTTATGGGATAGTAGACAGGAAATTAGATATATTGGCTTACTATATTTTTATCATCATCAAGTATAATAAAAAATAAAGGTTCATATTACATAATTACGTACGAAAGGGCAACCTCATTGAAAGATGTTGGTACGCAAAACTATAGGGGCTAAGTCATTCGTTGATATGCCAGCCAGATACCGAAATTTCTACCTTCGACGTGTTAATTTAAATTAAGGAGGAGTTTGTAATGATGAATTTTTTAGCCAAAAGATGGCACAAGTGTTTAATGAATTATAATTATATTCTTTATAAGGATTGCCTTAATCCTGAAATGAAAGAGCGTTTTTTTGAAAGGGCTTTTTTTCACAAGGAGAAGTCAAGTTATTAATACAGAAAAAGACTGTCGCTTCAGAAACTAGCGACAGTCTTTTTCTGTATTTTAGATCGAATTTTCTGGCATTTAAATTCCCAGTTAATAATCGCAACCAACATTTAACAGTTGATAAGTCATCTAGTATATATAAAAATATAGTAAGGAGGTGTTTTTGGTGGGTAAATTTGTAACTTTTGGGTCATTATTGTTGTTCATAATGATAGGTTTTCAAACACAAACGGCATCAGCAAACACAATTCAAGTATTTGTAGATGGTAAGAAAATTCATTTTTCAGATATGATGCCAATCATTGAAAATGGTAGAGTGTTAGTTCCCCTACGTGCGGTTCAGGAAGGATTTGGTTCAAATATTAACTGGGACCAACAAACGAGAATGATTACTAGTGTTAAAGATAAAGGATCTCAACAAACTAAGTTGATCTATCAAATTGATTCTCCATATGTGCTTCAACATTATCAAAATGGAAATCAGCAACAGCAGATGGTTGAAAAAATTGATGTGCCAGCAAAACTAGTACAAAACAGGACGATGGTCCCACTTCGTTCAACAACAGAGTCAATGGGTTACTCCGTTCAATGGTCTCAAAAGGATTGGACTGTAACCATAAAATCAAATCCTTCAATAAAACCTATAGCAGGCGATTTGCAGTATCCAGTTTCTGGTGAGTCTGAAAAATTAGTAGAGATGGAGTTTGATATTTTCTTCTTAACGAATGCAGAAAGAGTAAAACATGGAGTTAAGCCTCTAATCCTAGATTTAGAAGTAAATCAAGTAGCTAGGAAAAAATCACAGGATATGCATGATCAACGTTATTTTGCCCATCGTTCACCTGTATATGGTTCACCATTTGATATGTTAACTCATTTTGGTATTACTTATCGAAGTGCTGGAGAAAACATCGCAGCTGGATATCAAAGTGCCCAAGCTGTTGTCACAGGCTGGATGAACAGTGAAGGTCATCGGAAGAACATTCTTAACTCCCGATTTGAGCGAATTGGAGTCGGTTATTATTATGGTGCTAACGAATACCGATCATACTATACACAGATGTTTTTAACGAAATAAGTAATGGAAAACGGTCCTTTTGGGACCGTTTTTAAGTGAAATCACTCGAAAATATGGTTTACAGTCTAAACTCGGTGATTTATAGTCAGAAAATCAAATTTACAGTCCAAACAGACTATTTTACAGTCCAAATCAAATGTTTTATGAGCGAAGAAGCAAATTATACTTGGGTAGGTATTCTCGCGGAAAGGGATATTTGACAGGTCTAATCAACCTTAATCTATTGAGAGATGACAATTTTACGGAATTAAAAGTGAGCTGATATCATTAATTCGGGCTTAGTCAAAACCACTTCACACTTTGTTCACTGTTTCACAATACAATGTTCACATGTGGGACGGTCGCGACGACCTTGAGCATTATATACTATGAGTGAAGATAGTTAGTGATCACAAACACACTGATCGAAACAAGAAACACGCACCATCTCGATCGCTCACTATCTCAAATCAAAACGATGAGGAGATGATCGATTATGGTCATGAATTTTTTAAGAAACAATAAAGTAGCAGCAGGGATTTTAACTTTCTTACGTGTATACCTTGGATGGAAATGGTTAACTGGGGGCTGGGGCAAAATTACTGGCGAACCGTTCAGTGCAGCAGGTTATTTAAATAACGCAGTGGCAAATCCAGTTGTCAGTCACGGCGAAGTAGTTTACCCAAATTACGTAGCATTCTTAGAAAAGTTTGCTATTCCGGGTGCAGATGTCTTTAGCTTTATGGTTGCCTGGGGTGAGTTATTAGTAGGACTTGGATTAATTCTTGGAGTATTAACAACTTATGCAGCATTTTTCGGCGTAGTGATGAATTTTAGCTTCATGTTCGCAGGAACTATTTCAACTAATCCTTGGATGATTTTAATTGCCTTCTTCATTCTAGCTGCTGGTTACAATGCAGGTCGCATCGGTGGAGATCGTTGGGTAATGCCTTATCTAAAAGGTTTGATTTTCAAAAATAATACTCCTAATAAGATAGCAGCGTAATGTCGTTGCTTTGAGGGCACGAGTCGATTTAGTGAACTCGTGCCTTTCGTGTAAGTTGCTCCTATAAAAATTGAGTTTGGAGGAGAGGTTATGGTTGAAAATCAAACTACAGAAGACAAAATCCTATCAGCAGCGATTGATCTAATGGAACAAAAGGGCTATAAGGCAGTAACGATTAAGGAAATTGCTCAAGTAGCCGGTTTTAGTGAAATGACTTTATTTCGAAGATTTGGCTCGAAAAAAGCGATTTTAGATGCTGCGGTTGAGAAGTACTCGTACAATTATTGTATGAAACAGATTTTTGAGGAACAGATCACTTACGATATTGAACATGACTTAGCATTGATTGCTAGAACCTATCAAAAATATATGAACCGAAACAGAAAGATTGTGATGCTTGCATTTCAAGAGCGACATTTCCACCCGGAAATTGGTCAGAAAACTGCTGAAAATCCAAGACAATTAAAAGAGTATTTGCTGCGGTATTTAACAGAAATGAAGGAGCGGGGAAAAATAAATGGTACGAACCTAGAAGCTACGGCGATGACATTTCTCTGGATGAACCTTGGCTTTTTCATGGCACAATTTGTAGCGGGCAATGAAGTCTCGCCTGTTGGATTAGATGAGTTTATTGAAAGTAGTGTAAAACTATTTGTATCATAGAAGAAGGTGCAAGATTTGCAGGTGAACTGCAGGGTCTTGCACCTTTTACTATATTTAGGAAATGAAAAATAAGTCGATCTATGAGACAATTAGTAAATTAACCGTCTGAAAATAGGAGTTAGTATCGTATAGATAGGTGTTTTAGAGGTAGGTGTGAATTTTGTATTGTCATAAATGTGGAGCAAGTATACATAAAGAAAGTCGGTACTGTTCGAACTGTGGAGTTAAACTGGGTGGGAATCGCGTGTCAAAACGATTTTGGCTCGTGCCAACTATGACCCTTTTTACTGCTATTGTGGTACTTGGAAGTTTCTTTTTCTATGAGTCGACGGTTAATAGTGAAGTTGAGCAGTTGGTTAGGGAAGGGGAAGCTCTGGCACTTGAAGGAGAGCTCGAGCAAGCAAAAGCAACATTTGAAGAAGTGCTCGTGAAGCGACCTAATCATACTGCAGCGGCTTTTAACTTAGAAGTTGTTGAACGCGGTTTAGAGTATATGGCTCTGTTAAACGGAGAGGATCTTGATAAATTAGAGTATGAATTAGCACAGGAAGAAGGCCCTTTTTTTGAAATGATCAAAGAGCAATACCGGCTAGTCGTTGCAACACTATCCATTCAATCCGAAGCGCAAACGATGGAGGATTTGGTTGAGTTATATGAGAAGACCTGGGAGTCAAGTAACGAAGAAACGATTCAACTTGTCGAGGTTATTAAAGAGAAGATTGTTGATCTAGCTATCGTTCAGGGGCTTGGGTTTTTAGAGAAAAATCAGTTTACGGAAGCTGAAGTGGAATTTAATTTAGGGTTGACCTATGATCCAAAAAACTCAGAGCTATTAAACTATTTGGAAAAAGTGAAGACGGCACGGATTGATTTTGAAGAAGAAGAGCAAAACCGTATAGAGAGGGCAATGTCTCGAGCGGCAGAAGAAGACAATTTTAACTGGACAGAAGCAGGTAAGCCGTTAGGAATTTATTTTTCCTATGATGAAGAGAAGTTAGTTGTTTCGGGAGAAGTTAAAAATGTGGGGACGCGGCCGATAAGCGAGATTGACATTCACTATAAAGTTCTCGGCGAAGACGGTAGGGAGCTGACCATGAGTTTCACGAACGTCACGCCCTTTGTACTTATGCCTAATGAGAGGGGTAGGTTTGAGGAGACTCTAGTAATCTCTGAAATGGTCGGGGCTGTTGAAATTGTTGATTGTTTTTGGACGGTGGAATAGGGAGGCGTACGTATGAATAAGCACTGGAGTATAGTACTGACGTTGCTGATTGTAGTTGGTGCTGCGATCACGTGTTGGTATCTCGACAAGAATTTTAGCATCTACTCAGGTGATGGGTTATCAACGCTAGCACCAGTGAAAGAAAAAGAAGCAGTTGAAGTAGCTGGAGAAATGATTACTGAGAATAGCGTTGATATAAAAGAAATCATCAGGCTAAACCAGCCAAAGGTTGTTCAAATTGAACGAGAAGATGGCGAGTTAGGCTCGGGCTTTTTGTACAATGACAAAGGTGACATTATTACCAATGCCCATATCGTCAAGGGCGCAACGCAAGTACTCGTGCGGATGCCAGATACGCAAACGTATTATGGAACAGTCATTGGTGTTGGCGAGGTTATTGATGTTGCGGTTGTTCGTGTTCCGGAGCTTGAGGGCACAGAGCCGATGAGTGTCGCTTTTGACTTTGAAGCTGAAGTAGGCGATGGCGTCATTGCTATGGGGAGTCCTCGTGGCTTTCAAAATACCGTAACAACAGGGATTGTAAGTGCAAAAAATCGCGATTTTGCTTTGCCTCCTTATCAATTTGATAAAGCGTATCAGATATCTGCACCAATTGCTCCAGGGAGTAGCGGTGGGCCGTTAATATTGGCAACGACCGGCCAAGTTATCGGTATTAATTCGGCAGCTTATCAGGGGGAAGTGATTGGTTTTTCAATTCCTATAAAAAATGTCTGGTCGTTGGTGAACGCTTGGTCAGAAGGGGAACATGTTGAGGAGCCAAGAAGCTACTACCGAATGCGACTGAGTGAGGAGGAAGCTAGCTATCTAGTTCGTTATTATTACGAAAGTATTTCTAATTTTGATTATGTGACTGCGTACTCTCTGTTAGGAAGTGATTGGCAGACTAGTGTAGTGTATGAGGAGTTTCGGGCTAGTTATCAAAGCTTGTACACTGCTGAAGTTCTAGACCTTGAAGTGAAGCTTGAGGATGATGTCGCTATTGTCCTAGCTGAGATTGAAGCTGTAGAACTGACGGTCGATGGTGAGTTTGTTGGTCGTAGCTACCAGGTCGCTTTTCGGGTTGGAATTGAGAATGATCGGATGAAGGTATTGGAGAAGGAGTAACCGCCGAGAGGGGCGGTTATTTTTTTGCGGTGGTGTACCGGGGGGCGAGTCAATTTAGGGAGGGCGGAATTGCGTTTGGACTGTAAGTTGCTCAGTTTGGCTCATAAAGTTCTTAGTTTGGACTGTAAATGAGGCAGTTTGGACTGTAATGGGGTCAATTTCGACTGTAAATCGAATTTGTTCATAAAAAATACAAGAGGATTTTCCATGTGAGAAGAGAATTCTATCCCCGAGGTGATAAAATGATAGATAAAGAACGAAAAATACCTTATAAAGTTATGGTATTAGAGGTTTTACTAGCAAGATTGTCAGTGCACTACCCGAATAGGGGCTATATTGAAGGTGAACTTGGCAAAGCAATAGCCGGGTGGCGTGGCGAACAAGCCATTGACTACTATCTCACATTCCTTCCAAAGGAAAAGTATCGAATTTTGCACGATTTACGGCTTGAAGACAATGAAAAGCGGTTTTTTCAAATTGACACGATCCTACTTTCAAAAAAATACCATGTCATACTAGAAGTAAAGAATATGGCAGGTACTTTGTTCTTCAACAATAACCCTCAGCAGTTAGTTCAAACGTTGAACAACGAAGAAAAGGCCTATCAATGCCCAATCATGCAAGTCGAACGCCAACGTCTTCAACTCCAAGCTTTCCTCCGAAGTCTCCAGTTACCCGAAGTGCCCATTTTTGTCCTAGTTGTTAGTAGTCATCCCAATACCGTTATTAAAATTGCCCCCAATTTTAAAAAAGCTAATCAATACGTTATCCAATCAGCAGCTATTCCTGAAAGAATAAATACAATAGAAGCAAATTTTGATGAAGACAAACTTACACCGAAAGAACTTAAGAAGATATCTCGTACACTAATAAAACACCATCAACCTTTAAAGCCGGATTATCTTGAAAAGTATAAAATTGCTCATTCAGACCTTTTAACTGGTGTGCACTGCCCTAACTGTCGACAGATTCCGATGCAGCGAAAGCGCGGGTATTGGTATTGCCATTCCTGCCAGCACTCCTCAAAAGACGCTCATCTAGCAGCAATACACAATTACTCAGTTTTACTAGGCCCAACGATTACTAATCAACAACTACGGAATTTTCTCCACCTACCATCTCCATCCGTTGCTTCAAAAATATTATCTTCATTATCGTTAAAAAAGTCTGGAATTATGAAAGGTAGTTACTATCAGCTTGAATAGTAGGAGTAATATCGACAAGCTGGCCTAATATTTGAGACTAATTTTTGACTTACAGTCGGAAATGGACCATTTACAGTCCAAAGCAGCCAACTTACAGTCGGAAATGGACCATTTACAGTCCAAAGCAGCCAACTTACAGTCGGAAATGGACCATTTACAGTCCAAAAATCAACATTTACAGTCCAAACTGCAAATATTACTCCGATGGGTATATTGCGACTAGCAAAAACAAATGGGTCAGCCCACCACCAGTGGCGTCTGACCCAACTATATTAATTATCATCAAGCAATCCTAAGCGATCTAAAACAACAAAAAGCTGTTCACGAGTAAGTGTCTCTCTCGGATTAGTATCGTCAATAATATTTGCTGCAACTGCTTTATCCCATGCTTCTTGCGCCCAATCACTCGGCTCATTATTCTGACTCACAGGATCATCCTCCTCTGCTTCTAAATTGTACATATTTGCTAATCCCGTAACGATTGCAGTTGCACATTGTTCTCTATATGAATTAGTTTTTAACAGTTCGGCTTCTTCTCTATTGGTCATAAATCCGCATTCCACAAGTATTGCTGGCATTACGGTGTGGCGCAATACATGAAAGTCAGCGGTTTTTAATCCTCGATCATTCCGGCCAGTGGTACTAATCAGTTCATCATGAACAAGCCTAGCCAACTCAACGCTCTCTTCAGAAGCATTTGTATAGGTGAAGGTCTCAATTCCATTGACATCGTTCCATTCACCGCTTCCAAAAGCATTAGCATGAATAGAAATAAATGCGTAAGCCCCCCAGTCGTTTGCCTTGTCTGTCCGTTCAGACAGGGGGACGTCTCGTCCGTCTTCATGAGTAAACATTACTTCTACATTTGAGTAATGCAGTAATTTTTCCCGTGCTAAGTCAGCTACAGCACTATTGAATTCATACTCTCTTAGACTACCGTCAGGACTTCGTTTGCCTGGTGTATCTGGTCCATGTCCAGCATCTAGTACTATCTTCAAGGGGATCACATCCTTTCAAGGTAATTTATTCACGGTTATGTAATCATGTCTATGCTAGTACCTATACACACTTTGTTCACCGTTTCACAATACAATGTTCACAAGTGGGACGGTCGTAACGGTCTCACGCATTATATACTATGAGTGAAGATAGTTAGTGATCACAAACACACACGATCGAACAGCGATCAACACCAGAAACATGCGCCTTATCGATCACTCACTATCACAAAAAAACGTTGAGGAGATGATCGATTATGGTCATGAACTTTTTAAGAAATCATAAAGTAGCAGCGGGAATTTTAACTTTCTTACGTGTATACCTTGGTTGGAAATGGTTAACTGGAGGCTGGGGGAAAATTACTGGCGAACCGTTTAGCGCAGCAGGTTATTTAAATAATGCAGTGGCAAATCCAGTTGTGAGTCACGGTGAAGTGGTTTATCCGAATTATGTATCATTCTTAGAGAAGTTTGCTATTCCAAGTGCCGATATTTTTAGCTTTATGGTTGCTTGGGGCGAATTCCTAGTAGGACTTGGACTAATCCTTGGAGTATTAACAACTTACGCAGCATTCTTCGGCGTAGTGATGAACTTCTCATTCATGTTCGCGGGAACTATCTCAACTAACCCTTGGATGATCTTAATTGCCTTCTTTATCTTAGCAGCAGGCTACAATGCAGGTCGCTTTGGTGGAGATCGTTGGGTAATGCCTTATCTAAAAGGACTTATTTTCAAAAATAAAGTTGAAGCTACTAATAATAAAAAATTCGCAGCATAATTACAAGAGGCAGGCTAGTGTGATACGAGCCTGCCTTTTTAATGACTTGAGCCATCGTATGAACGCTGGAGGACACCAATATGTCCGGAGCGACATCCGGAGTTTAGACTTTACCCATAAAGTCACCTCTTAAAAACTCTCTTCCAACTCATCAACGATTTGGCCGACTAGCGCAATGGCATCGCTAATAATTTTTGTTGATGACATATCAAGTCCTGCAACCTCATATAATTCCATCCCTTTCTTTGAACCACCTAATTTAAGGACTTCGGTCCACTGCTCACCAACAGCGACACCTTCTTGTTTAATCCTTTCTGCCACCACTGTTGACGCAGAAATCCCAACGGAATACGTATATGGGTAAAGACCCATATAATAATGGGGCTGTCTCATCCAAGTAAGCTTTGCGCCCTCATCAATTTCAACTGTATCGCCCCAGAATTCTGAGAGTATATCTCCCTTTGTTCGGCTGATGGTTGTGGTTGTTAACGGTTGCTTGGCTTCTGCCATTTTGTAAAGCCTTCTGAGTAATTCGGCTTCTAAAATATGAGTCACGCAATTATGATGGTAGCTCATCATTAAGTACATGTTTAACCAGCGATGTAGTCGCGGATCTTCCTTAGTTTTCCGAAGATACTCAACAATTAAGTGTTCAACCAAGGTGGAAGGTGACTCAACAAAAAACGATGACATTGAGTTATTAATTAAGTGTTGGTTTTGGTGAGCGAATGTAAAATGTAGGGCATGTCCTAACTCATGTCCTAATAAAAGTACGTCAAATAGATTTCCACCCCACGGATAGAAGGAGTAGCCGTGAACGCCATGAACTCCGCCACCAAAAGCAATCATTCTGCGGCCGACATTGTCACCTCGGTACACCCACCGTTCTGTAAACACACGTCTCATCTGTTCTTGATACTCTGAACCCAACACTCCCACGGCAGCAACAATAATTTCGCCAGCTTCTTCATAACTAATTTTTGGGTCAAACCCCGGATCTAACGGAGCCTTTACATCAGAAAAACGTAGGGTCTCTAACCCCAATTGTTTTTTACGTAAACGAGCATAGCGTTGCATGTGAGGGGCTAACTCAGTTTTAAAAGTATCCAATATTTGCTCAAAAAATTCGGCACTAATATCATCAGAGTCAAACGACGAACCAGCCGGTGAAGAATACTGTAGGAGCATATCGAGTGCTGAAGTATAGCCCCTAAGCTTTGCCAATGAGACATTTTTTCGAATTTCAGCAGCTAAGGATTGTGCTAATCCATGTTGGTATTTTGCCAAACCGGCTGACAGTGAGTCATAGGCATTTCTTCGTAAAATTGTATCTGGCGACGTCTCTACTTGGGTCATATACATGAACAGAGAAACAGGTACTTCTTCACCATGTTGATTTTTCACTGGATCAAACTTCATATCTGAAGCTGTAATGGTCATGTAGACATTTTCTGGTGTGTTAAGAGTGTGTCCTAAAGCAGTTAAGACTTCTTCCATGTCAGGCGTAAGTGAGTACTTACGCGCCTTCTCAACTCCGGATAGGAATTTTTCATATTGGTTTAGCTCAGGTTAATGAGTTTTATATTTGTTTATTTTATCTTGCGGTACACTAATTAACGCATTTACATAGTTTGTTTTAACGCGGTTTGTCTTTTCTCTTAAAAATTGAGCACGACCCAACATTGTTTGGTTACTTGTGTCTGTACCATCCTCACTGAACTTGTACAACGCATAACTACTCGTTCGCCCGACATTTACTAGCAATTGGTCGAATGTACGAATAGCTTCTAATACATCTGAGGCAGAGGATAGAACAACCTCATGCTCAAGTTCTTCCAACTCTTTTTCAAGCGCTAAATATGATTTTTCCCATGCCTCATCACTTTCAAAAATAGGCGTCAGATCCCACGTTTCCTCTACTGGTACTTGGTCACGAGTAATTTTGCTCATTATATAACCTCCTGCGAATTATTTCAGTAGTCTAACTACCTTATTCGCTTCTCTGTCATGTTTTCCTTTTTTAAAAAATACAAATACAGTCCAAATTCAACTACTTACAGTCGGAAATTCATGATTTACAGTCTAAACTCAGCTAATTACAGTCCAAAAAGAAGCATTTACAGTCGAAACTGCACATTTTACCCGCCTGGGTATATATGCAAGCAACAAAAAAAGCGGGCAAGCCCGCAACGATCATAACTCTACTTCTTTTGCTTCTCTTGAAATGAGCCATACAGATATAGCCCTAGAAAGAGAAGTGCTATAACTAAGATTTCGATATAGAAGTTCTGCATCATAAGGTGAAACAGAAATTGTCCTCCGAAAATGATAAGTCCTATTAACCCAAATCTCTTTTTACTTCGCACAGTGAACCTCTCCTTTGGAAAATATACATTAGCAAAATTATAACATACTTTCACCCATTCACACTTTGTTCACCGTTTCACAATATAATGTTCACAAGTGGGACGGTCGTAGTAGTCGTTAGCGTTATATACTATGAGTGAAGATAGTTAGTGATCACAAACACACTCGATCGAACACAAGAATTATGCATCATTTCGATCACTCACTATCTCAAATCAAAACGATGAGGAGATGATCGATTATGGTCATGAACTTTTTAAGAAACAATAAAATAGCAGCAGGAATTTTAACTTTCTTACGTGTATATCTTGGATGGAAATGGTTAACTGGCGGTTGGGGAAAAATTACTGGAGAACCATTCAGTGCGGCGGGCTATCTAAATAATGCAGCTGCAAATCCAGTTGTCAGCCACGGAGAAGTGGTTTATCCGAACTATGTATCATTCCTAGAGAAGTTTGCCATTCCAAATGCAGAGATCTTTAGCCATATGGTTGCCTGGGGCGAGTTATTAGTAGGGCTTGGACTAATTCTTGGAGTATTAACAACTTACGCAGCATTTTTCGGAGTAGTAATGAACTTCTCATTCATGTTTGCAGGAACTATCTCAACTAACCCTTGGATGATTTTAATTGCCTTCTTTATCTTAGCAGCTGGTTACAATGCAGGTCGCTTTGGTGGAGATCGTTGGGTAATGCCATATTTAAAAGGTTTAGTATTCAAAAACAATAAACTGAGCAGTAAGTCAGTCGCGGCTTAACAGTAATGAGCACGAATTGAGAAAATCAATTCGTGCTTTTCATTTTGTTATTTATACGACCACAGGACTTTCCACTTTCCAGTTTCATCATCTTTCGCTACAAAGACGTCCTGGATCAAAGAAAAGTTTCCATAACGTTTGCTATTGTAACTCTTTGTCACAGTAAACATATAGACATTTTCCAATAGAAGGCTATCTTCAGACATCTGCCACTCACTCAATTTTTTTCCTTTTCCGACTGTAAATTGAAAAGTATCCACCTCAAAGTGTTCGAAAAAAACATGGTATCGCTGCCTGAAGTACCATTCCCTTGAGAACTTATCCTGCATGAGGGGGTGAAATAGATCGTAGGAATGAGTAAAATCCATTTTTTGTTCATATTTATAGAAACTTTTGACGATATCTGATTGAGAGGGACCGAAGAGAGTTTTTCCTACTAGAAAAAGCAATAATACAATTACGATCGCTAACACAAAGAAAATAATTTTACTAGCTCCCTGTTTCAAATAGACCTCCGGTTAGTAAGAGTTTTAGTAATATTTATGCTTTGTAGAGGTTGTCTTATGACCAAGCTAAAGTACACCTTTGTAAGTTAGTTAATATTCGCCTTTATGCCCTAAGGTTGCTATCAGTTGATAGCAACCTTTGTTAATTTTACAGGTTTTAGTATTAGGATATTTTCGAAAATTGACAAAATAAGTCGAAAGTTGTCGTTTATTTTTCAGGGCAATTTAGGTATAATATGGCTAAGAACTCATACCGGTAATTGAAGGGGCTGACAACCATGATGTATCTATTAAAAAGATTAAGTGTTATTTGGCACACAATTCAAAAAAATTATAACTATACCCTCTATCATGATTGTCTAGATCCTTTAATGAAAACAAAACTCTTCCAAAGAGTCGAATTTCATAATAGTAAGCTACAAAAAAAGTAACGAGGCAAAATTCGGCCCGAGTGAATTCGCAAAATTGCTCTAAAAATAACCAGATAGTTAGTAAAAGAGGCTGGAACAAAACAAAGTGTCAGACACCGCTAGGCACCGAATATAGACATATGATATATCTGTCAGTCTATACTTAGTAGGATCCGCGTGGTGTCAGAAATTTTTGTCCCAGCCTCTTTTATTTTTCGTTGCAGTCTGCAGCTCTTGTAATACATACCATAGCCATTCACCAAAGTATTAGTTCTACTTCTATTTTAGATCATTTGCTTTGTGCAGCGTACGTTTAACTTCTCTACTCAACTTATATCCGGCTTTGTTTCTAATTTGTCTCACTCTTCCTGGACCTACACCTAACCATTCTCCCAGTTCTTTTAACGATGAACACTTCTCATCGCATACGCCATATAATTGGTCTAAAATGCTTATTTCCTTTTCTGTTAAGAGATATTTCAGATCATTATAGATTGAGAGGAATCTTTTTCTTTCATGAGACTCTACGTCCTTTAATATTTTTGCATAAGGTGGACGTCCATACAGATTTGGTTTATAGTTTGGACTGTATTCTGATCCAATCATATCCCAAAAGAAAATAGCGTCATTTATATTAATGCTTGTTTTTGGCACAAATTGTCCTACTTTCATTTGATTTTGCTTTCTTATCGATCCATTGAAATACCTTATCTTTGCTTACATTAGCTCAAACGAAGAGCGTCAATTCTTTTTGAATTAACGCTCTTCGTTTAATAAATAAGATTTTTAAAAAGTGCACCAGGTATAGTTAGAAATTGGTTACTTTCTCTTTTGTTATACTATTTTCAGTAAACTTTAAAGGATATAGTTCTCTAACCATTTCGATAAAGGCTGGCACATAGTTTGGATCAAATTGCTTTCCAGCACATTGTTTCAGCTCTTCAATAGCCTCGTCGAAAGTCTTTGTTTTTTGATAAGGTCTTTCAGTCGTCATTGCATCAAAAGAATCGATAATACATAATATTCTCGCAAGTTTTGGTGTACTCTCACCCTGCAGCCCATATGGGTAACCTCTACCATCATAACGTTCATGGTGAAGCTCTACTAAAGGAATAAGGTCATGTAGGTCCTTATTTGTAGCGACTATTTCTTTCCCCCATGTAACATGTTTTTTAATGATTTCCCATTCAAAAGGCTCTAATTTCCCTTTTTTATTAATAATGTCCCGAGGTATTTCTAGTTTTCCAATGTCGTGAATGAGTGCACCGGAGATTAATAACTTTTTTTCGTAGTCACTTAAGTTTAGTTTGTAAGCAAAGTCTCTGGCATATTGATACACTCGTCGACTATGTTGATATGTATACACATCTTTATAAAGAAATATTTTTACTTGTTGCTCTAAGAGCTCAAGTTCTTTTTCGTGTTCCAGTATTGTCAGAGAGATATTTTTACTGTCATAAGGTTGACAATTGTTTTTTCCTTGTGCTTTCGCAAAGTACATTGCTTGATCAGCTCTGTCAATTAGTTCGTTGATACTGTAAATTCCTTTTTCGTACTCAACAACCCCGCCAGAAAAAGATAAGCAGCGGTGTGGCAATATCTCTACTCCATTAAAATAAGAGTCATTAACTTGCTTTCTTAAAGTATTAAGGAATTTTAGCGCAGTTGAACGGTCAACGTCCTTCATAATAATGACAAACTCTTCGCCACCATACCTTGCAACAAAAAAATTATTTTCTTTACAGCCTTCACTTAAGAGATTTCCAATATACTTTAATAGATCGTCTCCTGCTAGGTGACCGTAATAATCATTGTATTTTTTAAAGTCATCTATATCGATAAGTGCTAGACTGAGCTTTAAGTTGTCGTTATTTTTTAGATGGTTAGTAAGTACTTCTTTAAAATAGCTATGATTATAGAGGCCTGTTAACAAGTCTGTATTGGCTTTTTTAGCTACCTTTTCATACAGATTGTAGTATTGTTTAAAAGCAACGGAAAGCAGACCGACTACACCTGTAAAGAGAACCAAGCCGAATTTATCATGTGAAACAATCAAGATTGCCAAAACTACTGACATTACTAAAGTACACAAATATCCAAATAGCGTTTCAGAGACGATAGTCTTAAACACTTTGAAAACATTTGAAGAGGATGCTAAATAGAAGTAAGACCCTACTAGAAATACATTAATGGTATAGTAGGCAATTAGAGTAATTACATAGATATATATCTTTTCTAGCTGAACAGAACCAACTTCCCCACCAATTAATATAAATGTATAGTAAGCTCCAATCGTCATAATAGAATAATTGGTAAAATTTAATAAATGTTTCCACCACTTAATCTTTGGATTTAAAAGGGCAAAAGCTATATTACCAATTAATAAAACAGCTAACGTGGTTTCAACCCCAAAGATAAATGTTGATGCCAAGTAGACCCCTGATTCCATTGTAAGTGCATTTCCTTTTGGGGGAAGAATGATTTTACAATTTATTAAAAAGATAATAGAAAGGACTAGGTAAATAAATATTGTCCAATCAGTAATTGCTTTAATTGTAAAATCAATATGGAGAAGAAAACTTATAAGCCCAAAAATAACAATAAAAATAATATACAGATTGACTCTCGTTAGTTTAATCAAGAAGATCACACTCTTATAATAAAATTTTTAGGGAGCATTTCTGCTCCCCAACTTTTGAAAATATTAGAAAATCCTAAATCCTGAAGTGAATGTAATAATAAGTGAGCCAATAATAACGAGATTAACAATAGTCATTTTAATCTTTTGCTTGTCCATTTAATTCACCTCCTTTTTTAATACAGGGTGGGAAATCTTTGTTAATTTATGTTTAAGCATTAGTTGTTGAATGAAGAAAAATATCCCTATATTCATGAAAATATCCCCAATACTAATAACTTGACTTTTGGGGTAGGGATTTGTGATTGGGATAATATCACCGAGAAAAGCTAGTTTTGTAGATTCTGTTAGTAACATGTGTTTTCCGTAGACGTCATTTAGTAACACATCAATATAATAAGGGTCCAGTATTATAGCTGCTTCCATAGAAACTGGCATTCTTCCTCCATTAATAGCCATTACTAAGAAATTAAGAAATACTCCTGCTAAGATAAGTAGAAAACCACAATGTTTGCGATTTAGCCATAAGAAATACATCCCGCAAAGATAGATAGTAATGAATAAATAGCCACTAATATTTGTAATTAATGCAAATTTAGATTGGAGAAGATAGATCGTTAATTGAATGATTAAAAGTAAAGGGAATATGTAACCACCCTTTAGCTTTATTTCAGCAATGCCTCGTAAACTACCTTTTCTAAGAAAACCTATAATTATTGAAATTAATATACCATCAAAGACCATGAATACACCTACAATACAGACTTTTTTACAAATTCGATGAATATTCTAGCTATTCCAACATATTTTACCAATTTATTAGTGCCTTTACAACAGTTAAATTTACATAGGACTAAAGACTTAAACTTAATGTTACTTTTGTAATGAATGTTTCTTTTCAATGTATAAAAATCCATCAAAAATGATGTAAAATTGCTAGGGGTTAATAGAAACATTGAAAAAATTAAAAGGGTAGAAATTTATAAATATTGAACAGTATGTGGTTGATTTTAAGTTATTTATAAGTATTGATGCAAGGTAAAGTATTTTTATAAAAATACTTTTCAAATTGTGAAAATCCTGTTACATTATATTTTGTTAGATTAATATACATACTAACTTATATTTATAAATGAAAGGAAGAAAGAGGAATGAAACGTTTTTATTCATTGTTGTTAGCGATTTTATTGGTTTTTTCAACAGTTTCACCACTAGCGGTCTTCGCGAATGAGACAATTGTTGAACAGGAGGTATTGGAGTTACAGGTAAGTCGTTCCGTATTTTCAATCACTGAAGTGAGAACTGTAGAGGTTGAAGTTGACCTTGGGGAAGTTGTTGACATAGATAATTTCCAGTGGCAATTTGGTGGAAAAAGCCTTTCAGAATGGAAAAAGAGAAATAGTAATGAGTCTTTTATTAAAGAAATTGAGCCTTTACGTTATGTTGAAGGTACTACAATTATTAAAGGGAAATTAGAGTTTGGATTACCATATAACACTACTAATCTCTCAAATAGAACAATTCGAGTACTGTATCCTGCATTAATAGGAAATTATGAACTAGCAATTGTTAATACTGTTGAAGCTATAAAAGCAGCTACAACTGTTAAGTTAAATGTGTATGATGAATTCCATTTTTATGAAGAGTTGAAACCAGCCATTGAAAGTATTTTTGTTAAAGCAGCAAACGACGAAGCGAATACTCGTTATCTTGAATATCAAAACGTAGGTCATTCAGTTGAAGGAAGAGATATTCACTTCGTTATATTAGCGCGAGATAAAGGTGCTGTGGATAAATATTTAAATGAAACTTTACCATTAGCGTTAGAAAATCCAGCACATTTACTTGAAAAGTTACAATCGGGAACAATGGGAGATTACCAGGTTCCAATTTGGTTTAATAATATTCACCCAGATGAAGTAGAAGGCGTGGATGCACAAGTAGAGCTGTTAGAAAAATTTGCACTACAAAAAGAAGTTACATTTAACAAGGATAATGAAACTCCAGTAACACTGAATGTCGATGAAACTCTTGATCATGTGATCTACTTATTTATGTTCACAAGTAATCCTGATGGAAGAGTGGCGAACACACGGGCCAATGCTAATGGATTTGACTTAAATCGTGACAATACGTACCAAACGCAGGTAGAAACTATCCAAGTAAATGAAGTGATTGCTCGTTGGACACCACTTTCTTTTCTTGACTTACATGGATATGTAAATGGATTTTTAATTGAACCTGCGACACCACCGCATAACCCGAATTTTGAGTACGATTTACTGTATCACGGTTTAATTGGACAAGCTCATGCAATTGGGAAAGCAGGAGTTGCAAATTCCAGTCTTACCTCTTACTTTATTCCAAAACTTAGTTGGGATAGTGGTTGGGATGATATGACGCCAGCCTATACAGCCATATATTCAATGCTTCATGGTTCACTTGGTCATACAATTGAAGTCCCAACTCTAAGTCAGGACTCTTATTATGCTATGGTAGGAACTGGGCTAGGGGCTACAAAATATGTACTTGATAACAAAGATCAATTATTTAAGAACCAATTAGAAATTTTTAAACGTGGTGTCGACGGAAATGATAACCGTGCTGTTGATGGATATTTCGTAAACGCAGCTAAGGATCCGATTGGTCGTGTCAGAGGTGACAACGAGAGCTTTTTCCCTCATTATTATGTGTTGCCTACGGCAGTGAATCAACAAAAGAATATTTTAGAAGTATACAATACTGTAAACTATTTACTTCGTAACGGAGTAAAAGTTGAGCAAACGAATACCTCTGTTGCAGTTAACGGAAAAACGTATCCTGCAGGAACGTATATCGTTCCAATGAATCAAGCGAAACGCGGCTTTGCGAATGCTGTTCTTTATAAGGGTGATAATGTATCAGATTGGGGTGCCATGTATGATCCGATTGTTGTTAACTTCCCAGCTCTTAGAGGCTTTGATCAGGATGAGGTCCGTGTCGCAAGTACTTTTGCTGGTAAGACAACGGTAGTTAAAACGGTATCTATTCCAGCTAGTCCGGTAATCCAAGGTTCGTCTAAGCAAGTACTTGCTAACAGCAACAATGATACTGTAAAACTAGTAAATGAACTTTTAGCAAATGGCAAAGTAGTAGAATTAATAGTAGAAGATAAGGCTGGTTTACAAAAAGGAGATTTTGTAGTTGAAACAAAAGATATTCTTCCGTTTGTAACAAAATTTGTCTTTGAAGCTAAGCCACTTGTAATTACTGAAGCTGTAAAAACAATAAAGTTAGATCAGCCGAAAGTTGCTGGTGTTGGTTCAGCCCAAAGTAGATTTTCTTTAAATGAGTTAGGATTTTCATTAGTAACTGTGGATAACGCAGACGTTCTTGTTGATGATGCAGGAGTGTTGAATGTAGCCCAGTTATCTGGGAAAACCTATATCGGGTTAGGTGTAAGAGCTCTAAACGTCGTGAAAAATAGAGCGATTTTACCAGGATTTGATTTTAAATTTACAAATGTTAGTCATGAAGGGCTTATCAAAGCAGAAGTATTTGACCATCAATTAACTTCTGGTTATCAAAGCGAAGAACTTCTTTATGTTACTACAGGTGGTTGGATTAACGCTATTCCTGAGGGAGCAGAAGTGTTAGCGAAAATTAGTAGTGACGATGATTTTTATGTTGCAGGTTGGTGGCCAGGCCATAGTGGTGCAAAAGGTCAAACTTTAGCATTTACGAAAGAGTTAGAGGATGCAAGAGTTACTCTTTTTGCAAACGATTTAGCATTCAGAGGACATACGCAACATAGTTATCGTTTATTAGCGAATAGTATTTTCAATGCAGTTGGGACTGAGTCTGAGGTTTTACCTGAACCAACTCCGGGACCAGTAGTAAATACTCCTCAAGTTTCACCAGTAGTTGGTGGCAAGATTGTAGTTGGTTCTAATAATCTGGTAGTTGAGAAGAATGGTAACAAAACAACTGTAACTGTTAACGGTCCAGCTTTAGTTCAAGCTGCAGCATCATCAGAGAAGGTTTCTACGTTAGTGGTAAATATAGAACAAAAATTGAACGAAGAAGTAGTGGTTGTTTTTGAAGGGAATACGATCAGTGATTTGCTAAAAACAAATCCAGAATTAAAGCTAGAAGTACAATCACAAATAGCGTCTTACATATTACCTTTAGCAGAAGTAAATATGGACGCTTTAAAATCTCAACTTGCTGTTGATGGGAATGCGGTGAAACTTACAATTGAAATGGAAGTTGAAAAAGCTGAACCTATTAAATCTGCTGTTTCCAATGTGGTAGAGTATAAGGTTCTTGCATCTGCTGGAGAGACAACTGTTGAACTTAACAAATTTGCTTCGTATGTAGAGCGTTCAATTGTTGGTGACTCAGATTTCAACGAAAAAAATTCCATCGCAGTTCGCGTAAATACAGATGGAACCTATACGCCAGTCCCAACTACATTCAGTGGGAACGTAGCTATTTTTAGAAGTAAGACAAACAGTCAATACGTTGTCGTAGAGAACGTAGTTTCATTCTCAGATGTAACAAAAGGATGGGCAAAGGCTGATATCGAGACTTTGGCTTCTAAACAAATCATTAAAGGATTTACTAATGGTACATTTAAGCCAAATGAGCATGTGACGAGAATTCAATTAGCTGCACTATTGGTACGTGCTCTTGGATTAGAAGCTAGTAGTACGAGCTACAATGGACAGTTTAAAGATGTTCAAGGTAATGAGTGGTTCGCGGGAGAATTAATGGCTGCGCATGAAGCAGGACTTGTTTTAGGGACACATGAAGGTAACTTCCTTCCAAACAAAGTCGTGACACGTGAAGAAGCTGCTACTATGGTCACTCGTGCGATTAATTTTGTTAACAATCAAAAGGTCACAGCACCTACTTCGGTTACTAGCTTTAAGGACGCTCAGCAAATTGCGCCTTGGGCAAGTGAGAGTGTTGTGAGATTAGCTGAACTACAAATTGTTGTTGGATATAAGGATGGCACGTTTAAACCAAAAGCTACACTATCAAGAGCTGAAGCAGCAACGGTTATTCAACGTTTATTGAAAGAACTCTGGTAGATGGCAGCATGAAACAACCAACAAAGGTGAACTTTGTTGGTTGTTTTTTTCGGTTAAAAACTGCGCGAGTATGAGAAAAACAAGTTTTCCCCGTGGGTCCTCTTGAACCACCATTGAGAGGACACCAGTTCCGTTATTTTTGCCAAAATGGCCGTTTTTAGAAATTAGCGGACACAGAGGCGCTTATTTTGTGGATTTCGGCTGTTTTTGACCCAGAAAAAGGTGGAACGTATGTCCGGAGCGACCGAGCAAGGTTGCGTAATTTAGCAGGTGGAACTCCTGCTTGGTAAGACTCTAACCAAGTCGCCAATAGCGAGTCTTGGACTCACGGGGGTAACCGACGTGGGTTAAGCGTAGACAGCCAGGTAGTAGGCCTGAAAGTGATTGAGCCCCGAAATTAGTTCAAATTTAGAGAGGCCGACAGTGTCGGACAACTGGAAGGCAATATCTTATGTTACCGATATGGTGAGGAACATAAAACTCTCTCGGGGTCGAAGAGCCAGGCATGCTTCACAATGATTACGTGGCAACTCGGGATATCCTATATGTTCTTTCTTCACTTGAAGAGAGTATGGTTGAACAAGCGATACAAAGTAAGGAAACCAAATGACTATAGGAAGTCGGATGACTGTATAGTACCAATGAATGCGGGTAACTCTGCACGAGGAAAGACAGTCACCTGAACATTACCCTAACAAGGGACACATTTACTACACTCGGAGGTAGAAGTAGAATGGAAACAAAACTTATTAGGATAGCAGAATTAGCTAAGGAAGATCCACAATTAAAATTCACCTCTTTAGCACACCTTTTAGATCACGAATTTCTGAAAAGCTGCCATCAAGAACTACCAAGTAATAAAGCCACAGGAACTAACGGTACAACGAAAGAAGATTACAGTGAGAAAGTGGATGAAAACCTAACAGATCTGATTACACGAATGAAAACGAAAAGCTACCAACCAGTTCCTGTTAGAAGGACTTATATCCCAAAAGAAAAGAACAAGAAGAGACCTTTAGGTATCCCAGAACATGAAGACAAAATTGTTCAGAAAGGGATGGCAAAGATCTTAAATACAATCTATGAAAGTGATTTTCTAGACTGTTCTTTTGGATTTCGCCCAAGTAGAAACTGTCATGATGCGCTAAAGATCTTAAATGTGTATATTGAGGAACGGAAAATTAGTTACATCGTAGATGTTGATATCAAAGGATTTTTTGATAACGTAGACCACCATTGGATGATGAAGTTTTTAGAACATCGTATTGCAGACCCAAGCTTCCTACGTATAATCGGTAGATTTCTTAAAGGTGGTTATATGGAACAAGGGAAATACTTTAAGACGGACAGAGGGACTCCTCAAGGGGGTATCATCTCGCCAATTCTCGCGAATATTTACTTACATTATGTACTCGATTTGTGGTTTGAAGTACATGTGAAGAAACATTGTAAAGGACAGGCTTACCTTGTTCGTTATGCCGATGATTGTGTGCTGGTTCCAATACAAGAATGAGGCGGAACAATTCTATGACGTGCTAAAACTACGTTTAGCCAAATTCAATTTAGAAATAGCAGAGAACAAAACGAAAATAATTCCTTTTGGGAGATTTGCGACTAGTAACTGTAAAGATAAAGGTATAAGCAAACCTCCAATATTCGATTTCTTGGGTTTTACGCACTATTGTGGCAAGAGCAAGCAAGGAAAGTTTAGAGTGAAACGTAAAACAAGCAAGAAAAAGATGCAGGCGAAACTAAAGGAAAGCAAAGAATGGTTTAAAACCAATCGACATCAGAATATGGTGGAGCTTATTGACCGACTCAGACGCTCTTTAAATGGATATTACAATTACTATTGTATTACTGATAACACAAACAATGTAGCTAAATTCGTAAGAGAAATTGTGAAACAGTTCTTTAAATGGATGAACCGCCGTAGTCAAAGGAAATCATTTACGTGGGAAAAGTTTCACCTACTACTCAGGAAATTCCCACTACCTAAACCTAAAGTTAAAGTTAACATTTATGATTTAAGAGATCACATTAGCTATATTTTGTGAATGATGTTTAGGAAGAGCCGTGTGCGTTAATTGCGCCCGCACGGATCTGTGAGGGGGTAGGGTCACAATCCTGAGAGGAGAGGACCCATCCTACTCGACTAAAAATTGAAAAAGGCCGTTTTTTCGAGAAATAACGGAACCTATGTCACTAGCGTTGCAAATAAGCTCACATAGGTAAGTAAGACAATAGATTAAATGAAACAGGGATATCACAATTGATATCCCTGTTTATTATAAATAAGTATATTTTTTCCAATTGGTTTCAACCTATAAAATAAAAAAACGGTGGAGGTTTTCTGTTCAACTCCCGTTATCCATATTTTGTAAGTTATCTTTTGAAATACTTTGCTGTTTTTGAACGTTTTTCTCCAACTGGCTTTACATATGCTACTCCACCATCGTTAAGTAACTCTGGACTTCGTGGTAGCTGGCTTTTTTTCCTTCCTTTTGAGGCTCGTTGCGGCTCTCTATGTAACACCTTCCAAAACGTGTCCCATGAACGTTCGCTGTAAATTCGAAGAAGTTCCAATACTCGCCAAGTGGATTTCTTGGTCTGCTCCATAATTTGAACATATAATGCGAGACAATAAGCCGTCATAGCGAAGAATATCTGGTTCCATATACCTTGCGGTTTAGTACTTTGGAGTTTAACTACACGAAGGTGTAGTTTTAACCATTTGAAAAATAATTCAATAACCCAACGGTTTCTATATAACTCAGCTACCTCATCTGCACTTAAATCCCAACGATTCGTCACAATTCTGTACAAACGACTTTCCTCATCTTTAAATCCTACTAATCGAACGAAATTCCTCATTTGAGTTTGTTTCGTACCCAAGACTACTCTAGCATCAATAATTACTTTTTCGCTGGCGGTATTGTAAATTTCCAGGATGTTTGCTTTATTCTGGTCATTGATGAGCATCGCAAAGGAAATACCCTTGTCTAACCACTCATCCATTTTTCCATAGTCAACATAACCTCGATCAAATAAATACGTCGCTTCTGGATCTGTCACCAGTTCCATAACCACTTCCCGTTCATCCACATTTCCGGTAGATGGAATGACTTTATCGGGAAAAGCTTCGTCTGGAGAGGCCACGACAAGCCTAGTATGAAATTTTACTTGATTTCGGTTCTGCGTGACATAAGCCCAATTTCCAAATGTAGGGCCCAAATGGATGCATGATCCGTCTATCACATGGAGCTTTCCTAATCTCGGGTGTCCTGTTTTAAATTCTGGCGTCATGAAGTTTCATAGCAGCCATTAAAAACAGGCCTTGAGCAAATGTGGAAGGTAGCGAGTTCATGCGACGTGAAATTTGTGAACCGCTAATCTCTGAAACACCAAACAATTTTTTCGAAGCTTTTCTAGCTCGAATTTGTTCCTCTATTTCAGCGTAAGATTTCCATTTCCCAAGTTGGCTAGCGACACATATCCTCATTAGATTAGGAGTAGTTAGTTTTTTTACTCCCCAGTCCAGAAAAGCAGATGAAAAAGAATCGAAAGGTAATAAAGATAAGCATTTACTTAATACGTTTTGGTTTGATATACTATCGTTATTAATGAAAAAATCTCCTTATTTTAGAAGTCACGAATAACGTGGGTTGAAGCTTCTAGAATAGGAGATTTTTTTTGTTTTGTACAGGAAATAAATATAAGTTAACTACTAAAGTCTCTCCTGTGGAAACATTTGCAATGCTAGTGAACCTATGTCCGGAACGAATTAAACCTCCTGTTAGCTAACTTGTTGCAGAAAAAAATTCTAACGTCAAGATTGCTACTCTTTTACCGTGACAACTGTATAACTAACTCCATCCTCTGCAGCCCCGTTGATTTCAACCAAATTTCCATATTGGTCAAGAAGGGTAGCCTTTCCATCCATTACTGCCCTGAAATAGTCCTCATTAAATTTTAATAAACCGTGCTTCAATTTTGCTCCATGAAAGAGTTCAATTACTTTATTATTAATTGAAATTTGCAAATAGGTCGTCCTCCTGTAAACATACTTTTTTTGTTTATGTTAGCTAATAATATTCCCTTTTACAACAATTGTATATGACATTCATACAGATAGATAAGTATAAGGGGAAAGAGGAAATAATTTATTTAACTGGATTGACATCAATAGTAGACGCCCTTTTCTAACTTTTGAACAATTTACCATGTTTAAATAGTAGTATTTACCCATAATTTTTCGACGAGAATCGACTATAATTTACATTATCAAATGAAAAAAGGCAAAGCCATTGAAAAGTGGTGACGCAAAGCTATAGGGATTTCGTTGGGTAACACCAACAAATCAGCCAGTTGCCAAAATTGGCCTCCCTTGCGGAAAAAGATAGATGGAGGAAAGATTATGTATTTAACTTATGAAGAAGTCGATAAGAAAAGAAGACGTAATAAGATGCTAGTAAAAGTTTTTTTAGTAGGAGTTGCTGTTAGTGTACCAGTAGCTGTGTCTTTACTAGTGAGTATGTTATAAAACCAGAAAGAGCCGATCAAATCTACGGGATTTGATTGGCTCTTTTTAATTTTAACTAGTTAAAAAGTTTTCTTCGTTGCTGATTCCAAAGTTTTATGTAGAGGTCCTTATTCTCCTTGCAGATAAAGATTTTAATTCCAATTAACTTTAAGGGAGTAAAGATTTCTTTCATTTGTATTAGTGGCATATTTACTACTTCCCCTCTCGTTTTGTTAGTTATTACCATTATATACCACCATTAGTGTTATTTTAATAAAAAACATTCGATAATTAGTGACATTTTTCGCAGGAAAAAAGAACTAGTTAAGTGGGTGAAATAAAAGGAATTTCATGTTGAGAAATTCCTTTTAATGTTATTTAAAAATAATTTTTTACTTTTGAAAATAATGCTGTTTGTCTATCTTTTTTGGTCTGTTCGTATTCTGTTTTAAAATAGGTGACAGTTGCTTTATCATATCCGTGCTTTTCGAGGTCATTTTGCAGAGTAGTATAAAGAGAATAAAAAGCTTCATCGGATTGCGTTTCTAATGCTTTACCTGCTGTTTTATATTT
Organism: Anaerobacillus alkaliphilus; assembly: GCF_004116265.1. NCBI lineage: Bacteria > Bacillati > Bacillota > Bacilli > Caryophanales > Bacillaceae > Anaerobacillus > Anaerobacillus alkaliphilus. The sequence goes on from NZ_QOUX01000032.1 coordinate 51,803, forward strand.
GCCATAAAAATAGGGGAAAGAAATACTTTCTTTTTTCGCCTTCTTTTCTTTATATTCATTGTACGCGTGTTTTACTAGTTGATCTAATCGTTCGTTTGCTTGTGCCTCTAACTCTTCAAAAGAAGATAGATAGCTAGAAATAATGATTTCTAGGGTAGGGATAGTGGACGTATTACTTGTAGTGGAAACCTTATCTGAGCTTGTACTAGAATCACTATTTTCCGAGTTGACCAATGTCTGTTCATCAATAACAAAGATTGGGAGTTCAATTTCGAATTGGGAAGCTGTAAGTTTTGTTACCTCTTCATCAGCTACATCGTATTCTTTAACCTCAAATACATAATATAAATAACTAGCAATACTCACAAATATTAATAAAAAACCAATTAAAAAATAATATCTTTTCTTCATAGGACTGTCACCTTCTGCAATTAATATGTATCAATTTTAGCCTTATAATAACATATATATCGAATTTAAATGTTTGATATTTTGAACAATAAGAGAATAAAATAGCTAGCTCCAGAAATAATAGATGGCCAGAAAAAACGATTTTAAGAGGCAGATATGAAGAAACTATTAATTATTTCTCAAAATTTTTATCCGGAAATAGGCAGTGCTGGAAATCGGATGAAAAACATCTACAAGTTGCTACAGGCAAGATCTATACATGTGAGCGTTCTGACTACACACCCTACCTATCCTCATCATGATTTATACAAAGATGAGTGTTTTTGGGATGAACAAGGTTTAGGTGATGATCATGTGCAGCGTATCAATATTACTAATAGAAACAATTCAATAAGTATGTTTAACCGATTATTACAATATTTAGAAGTAGCATGTAAAATGATCTTATTTATTTTGAAAGATAAAGAGAGCTATGATGTTGTTTTCGTCACATCGCCACCGATTTTCATTGGAATTGTTGGAGCAGTTGCTAAAATTCGATATAATGCAAGATTCATATTAGATATCAGAGACTTATGGCCGGAATCTCTTAATGGTGTTGGTGTCTTAAATCATCCGATTATTCTTTTTGTCTTCCGCTTTGTGGAGAGGATAATATATCGAAATTCTGATGAAATCGTTGTTAACAGTAAAGGATTTATTGATAGTATCGTTAAAACTGGCTGGGTTCCACCTAAAAAATTATCCTATATCCCAAATGGGGCTTTAAAAAAGGAGTTAGCAATTCAATCCCATAATAAAAGTGACTTTCGAGTAGTATATGCAGGTAATTTAGGGATGGCCCAGGATCATCAGTTGCTGTTTGAACTGGCTAAAAGATTAGAAGAATACTCTATTTCACTTGTTTTAATAGGCTACGGAATTCATCAAAGTCATTTTGAAAAGCAAACGAAAGCATATCAATTAAAGAATATCTCCTTTATTAAGCCAAAAACTAGGGCCCGCTGTTTAGAGTTAATAGCCCAGTATAGTGTAGGTTTAGTGACTCTCCAATCAAAAGAAGTTTTTAGGACAGTACTTCCAGGCAAAATCATTGATTATATGACTTGCGGTTTGCCAATTGTAGCAGCAGTTTCAGGAAATGCAAAGAGTATCATCGATGTGGCGAAAGTTGGTTTTACATCTGAATCTAATAGCGTCGACGAAATGATGCAGTATATACTCTATCTTTTTAACAATCCAAAGATAAGAGAGCAATTCTCTCAGAATGGAACAGCCTATGTAAAAAAGCATTTTCTGTGGGAAGAGAATATTGAAACACTAGTAGAATTAATTGAGGGAGAAGCCGGACAACAGGAGAAGGTAGAGATCATATGAGGAAAAAAGTATGTATGTTTGTTTGGAACCATTTCACAAATGATGCTCGTGTGCTACGAGAGTGCACCACCTTATCTGCCAATGGGTTTGATGTAGATTTAATTTGCATCGGTGATAAGGGCTTACTGAATTATGAGGAACATAATTCACATTTTAAAGTATATCGAGTGAGAAGGTACCCAGTTTCTTTGCAACTGTTGCAAAAGGTTTATCGGGGCTTCGCTAAAAGGAAGCTTGTCGCGGTATTAGCACTAACATTATTAGCATATGTTTACCCATTAGGTCCATTACTGACATTATTGATACTTCTCCTAGTTAAGACGAAACTAAGCACTTTATGGATTAGAGGAAGTATTTTCACGAGGATGGTTGCTCGTGGGTTTTTAAAGAATTACAACTTTTATCATTCCAATGATCTTAATACACTTCCCCAAGGATTTGTATGCGCAAAGCTAAGATATAAGAAAAAACTGTTAATCTATGACTCTCACGAAGTACAAACTAGTCGAACAGGGTATGAAGGTGCTTTTCACGGAAAACTAGAAGCTTTTCTAATAAGAAAGGTTGACTCAATGATTGTGGAGAACCACACTCGTGCAAAGTATAATGAGGACCTGTACGGATTTTATCCACATGTTGTTCACAACTATCCTTTTAAACTTGATGATAAAATAGTGAAAAAAGCTTTTCTTCATCAAATTCTTGGTCTTCCAAAAGAAGAGAAAATCCTCCTCTATCAAGGAGGTATTCAAACTGGGCGTGGGTTAGATAAGTTAATTATGGCAGCCAGGCTGTTTAGGGAAGGGACGTTAGTTTTCATAGGTGATGGACGAATTAAGCCAGAGCTTATCAAACTGGTTAGAGAGATGAACCTAGAGAAAAAGGTCAAATTTCTCCCCAAGGTACCTCTAGAAGACTTACCTTCTTATACCCAAAATGCGTATCTAGGTTTTCAGGTCTTGAATAATGTCTGCTTTAATCATTTTTCAGCTTCCTCTAATAAATTATTTGAGTACATGATGAGCGGGGTGCCAGTGGTAGCCTGCAGCTTTCCGGAAATAAAGCATGTTGTTGAAGGAGAAAAAATAGGGCTTTGTATAGACTCTCATAATCATCTAGAGATTGCCCGAGCTGTAAATATACTGTTAGAACGTACTTACATACATGAAGAGATGAAGAGAAATTGCCTGTCTGTTCGGACTAAGTACAATTGGGAAGCGGAGCAAATTCAATTTTTAAACGTTTATCAAAGGACGGGAACGTGATGAGTGTTGATATGAAGGGAATTATTGAGGAAAATAGTCTACTAAAAAACGAGCTCTTAAAAACACTAGATGAGAAAGAAAAACTTGTGTTTTTATGTGAGGAATTATTAATTGAAAAACAAGATATTGAGAGGAAATATCGAAGCTTACGTAACTCGAAACTAGGTCGCTTGACGATTTGGTACTGGGAAAGGAGAAGGAAATTCAAAAATGGACCAAAATAAACTTAAGGATTTTCTATCTACTACTTTAGCTAATATCGCCGAGAAACGTACCTATATTGAGAGTTTGAATAACCTTTCAAAGATATCTGTCAAAGGGTTCTCCAAGGACTTTTTCATCGACAAGCCGATAAATATTCTTTTTCAATACAATCACCAAGTACTTACTCTAGACAATGAAAAGGTCTATTTATCTTTATTCGAGAAGACAACCAATTTTACCAAAAAACCCATTGAACCTAATTCAAAATTGTTTGGAAATGTTTTATTGGTTGATGCAGATTTTACTATCAAAAATAGTGTGACATGTATTCTATCAATTATATTTTATGACCAAGAACAACCAATGAAAACTTTTAAATTCCAGCATAAAGGTGATAGGTTGACTCAAAAAATACATTGTCCACAAAATTCTGTTTCATACCGTGTAGCTATTAAGTTAGAAGGAACTGGTCAGTTCCAAAATCAGAAGTTTGAAGTAGAACAGAGATTTGAAAGAGAAGCAGAAAATCAGCAAATTCATGCTCAATATGTAACAAACACTCAACTTTGTAAGAAGAGTAAAGTTGAAACGTTTAAAGCTGAGATTAAGAACTATAAATATTTTCGGAGACGACAGGAAAATGATTTGAAGCTTGCTGTCATTTTGGATGAATTTAGTTTTGACTGTTTTACGTATGATTGTCAAATAGTATCATTGACGAAAAGTAATTGGCAAAATGAGATACTTCATTTTCAACCAGATTTTCTTTTTGTTGAGTCAAGCTGGCAAGGAAATAAAGGTGAATGGGCATATGAGATTGCTAATTTACATGTCAATAAACACCGGACTTGTCTATTGGATTTAGTAACCTACTGTAAAGAAATAGGTTTACCAACGGTTTTTTGGGACAAAGAAGGCTTTGAAAACTATGAGTTTTTTAAAGAAGCTGCGAGTTACTTTGATTATATTTTCACAGCGGATGAAAATAATCTTGAACGTTTTCAAAGGAATGTAAAGCATCAACAAATTCATGTGTTACCTTTTGCTGCTCAGCCACAACTTCATAATCCAATTAATAAAAATAAAAATTTTCTTGGAGAAATAGCTTTTGCGGGTTCCTATTATTCAAACAAACATGACACTAGAAAGGGAGATATTGAAAATCTTATCAAACCTTCCTTAAGCCGTGAGATTCAAATTTTTGATCGGTACTTTGGAAAGGATCCTACTAAATATCCAAATAATCAATGGCCTAAACAGTATCAAGATAATATCGTTGGGCACCTAGATTACTCAGAAATGGTTGAAGCCTACAAGAACTTTGATATATTCCTAAATGTTAACTCCGTACAAAATAGTCGATATATGTTTGCAAGACGAGTCTATGAAATTCTTGCATCGAAAACATTCGTAATCTCGGGACCTTCTCTTGGCATTGAAGAATTTTTTAAGGGCTATGTTCCAATTTCTAGAGGAGAAGACGAAACGACAAAATTACTAAAACTTTATTTAAATAATCCACTAATTAGAAAAAAGATAGAGAAGCAAGGATTACGATATGTAATACAAAATCATACGTATAAACATAGATTACATACAATATGCCAAAAGATTGGCTTATTAAAAGAAATCGAGAATACACCCAAGGTCACAATCATTACGTCTACGCAACGGCAAGAATATATGGAAGCTTTATTTGAAAATATCAGCAACCAAACGTATGAACATTTCGAAGTAGTCATTATCTTAAATAAAAATACAATGAATTTTTCAGTTTGGCAAAAAAGGTTTGAATGCCTAGGAAAGCCTGTGAAGATCCTACAGATTGACGAGGGTAGGTCATTGGGTTACTGCTTAAACGAGGCTGTTAGAAACTCAACCGGTGAGGTTATTGCGAAGTTTGATGACGATGATTATTATGCGGCCAATTATTTACTAGACATGGTTCAGTCTATGGAATATTCCAATGCTGACATTGTTGGCAAGAGTAGTCACTATCTGTATTTTGAGGAAAGTCAATTACTAGCATTAAAAACGATAGGATCTGGGAGTGAACGGTATTCTAACTTCGTTGCAGGGGCAACGCTTGTTTTTACTCGTACTATTTTTGATAAACTGTGTGGTTTTTTAGATAAAAACCGAGGTGAAGATACTGACTTCCTAACACGTGCTAAGGAATTTGGAAGTATCATTTATTCGAATGATGAGTATAACTATTGCTGTTTGAGAAGAAAGAACAAAGCGAATCATACATGGCAAATAGGTGATGATGAATTACTTAGGATTTGTAAGTCTTCGATGTTTACAACGGATTATAAAACACCAGTTACGTTATAAGAAGGGGTACTACTTGTGAATATACTATATGTCTATAAACCTCTCATAGAAAAAGATACTGTTTACTATCATTGGAATTTTACTAGAAATCCAAACGTGTTTAAGAGAAATGAATTTTATATAAAGTATGATGGGCTTTTCATTGAAGATATTAACCTAGCCGCCTATTATGAAATCTTTTTAGGATTAATAATTCCTATTTTGAAGAGTTTGAATGATGATTTTTTAATCCTATTTCCTAAGGAGATACCTGAGGCAACCGTTGACTTTTGGCTAAGTATTAACGAAGCAACAAATATTACAGTTTTCCCGACGGTTAAGGAGAAAAGCTTACTATGGGGAGAACGGGTTGAGACTAAACAAATAGGAATATTACTTGGCGGAGGTAAAGATTCATTATTCGCCCTAAAGTTAAATGAAGAGTTATTCGGTAAAGAAAATCTTTTAGTGGTCTCGTTTGTTTTTCCAATTGATTATTCTATGAAAAATGACCTTGATATTCGAAGAGATTCATTTACACTAAAAAACGTCAAGGAAGCAGGTATAACTTCGCAAAAGATCTATACAGATTTTCGTAGCATTTTTTCAAATTATACGTATTTTAATACGCTTCATACACAGTTGTATTTTTTAATGAGCTATCCGCTTTATGTGAAATATAATCTTTCGTATCTTACCTATAGTTATGAGTTTACTCATTATTGGAACGTAAATTCTGATGGCGAACGTTTTTTTCATTTTAAAAAATCACGACCTGAGTTTGATCAGTTTCTTTCTAACTATATGTATTCTAGATTTGGAAAGCAGGTAACGATCTTCAATAGTAATTACTACTTATCAGAGACGTTAGCCTTTCAAATGATTCATGAAAGATATAAGGCTCTAAATGATTTAATGATGTGTGAAGCGAAAACTTCTGTGACGAAAAAATGGTGTGAAAAGTGCTACAAGTGCGGAGAATATGTTCTTTATTGTTTGAAAAATAAGTATGTGGATCAAAGTTTGAATTTTGATCATTTCCTAACGGAAAGTGAGTTTATAAAAAATATTATCCGAATTGTTGAAGATCAAACAGGTGCGCGTAATGAAGATGGAAATATCCATTGGTTTCAGGGGCTAATCTCGCCTATTCACTATATGTCTTTTTGTCATATCATTTATTCAATTGATTTAAATTATTGGAGGGACAAGCTTTCTCAAGAAGCAATAAGAAATTTAGGGAAGTTGATAGATTGGTTTGGTGCTAGGGATTATCGTATTCTTGACAGCTATTCACTTGAAGCGCTTCAAGCCCTTGAATTGCCATTTGAGAAAGAAATGATTAATATACTGGACCAACATACTACACCAGATGATTCTGAAGTTTTAGAAATACTCTACGGAAATAATTCGGTAAAAATAGATTACCGGTTACAGTATCCACTTAGTTTCATTAAGAATGCCACAAACAAAAATGACGTTGTTAGTAGTGAAATTATTCAAAAGTCGCTTCCTCAATTTCATACACGCTACGAAAGTCAGGTTGTTGCTCGAAATCTTGAAACTATGAATGAAATACCTTTTGAACAAAAGTATGACTATCGAGGAGTAAGCTTCTATATTAACAAGTCTGCTCCAGCTAAAGGGGATATGGTTGAGCTAACCTACTGCTTTAACAATCTTATAAAAGATAGATTTTACCATTTGCATGTAACTATTTTATCTCCATACACTTCGCCAATTTACAAAAATCGATTTAAGTATAAGATCTTACCTGATATGTGTGGTGGATTAGAAGAAGATATAGCCTTCTGGGATAAAGAGAATTCGATTCATTTATTCTTTCAATCAACATCAGAGGAGCATAAAATAACGATAAAAATAGAAACGCTATTTAATTGTGAACCCTGGAACTGGGGGAAAGCAGCTGAACTAATTATTAAAACACTAGATATTAACGAAATATCAAAAATAGAGAGAAACCACATTTCGTGGAGTAGCCCATTTTCAAAACAAATCTAGGGTGGGGGAGTTTACATGAGACTTTGTACGGTAGGTTTGGGATATATTGGTTTACCAACATCAATCATGTTTGCTAAACATGGAGTTCATGTATTGGGAGTAGATGTTAACCCGATAGTAGTAAATCTATTAAATGAAGGTAGAATTCATATTGAAGAACCAGGTTTGCAGCGGGAGTTATTAGAAGTCATTAATCAGAGGATGTTTCGCGCATCCCTAAATGTGGTGGAAGCAGATGTGTTTATCATTGCCGTACCAACACCGAATCAGCAAGATCAGTACAAATCTTGTGATCTATCATATGTATTATCAGCAGTTAAGGTTATATTACCATACCTACAAAAAGGGAATGTTGTTATTGTTGAGTCTACAATCGCTCCAAGAAGTATGGAGGATTTTATCCAACCGATAATAGAAGAGAAAACAGGTTATCTTGTTGGTCAAGATATTTTCCTAGTTCATTGCCCAGAACGTGTATTGCCAGGAAACATTCTCGATGAGCTCATTTACAATAATCGAATTGTGGGGGGAATTACTCCTGCGTGTTCAGAAGCAGGTGCTCGTGTTTATCGTACTTTTGTTCAAGGAGAGATTATAAAAACAAATGCTAAGACAGCAGAAATGTCAAAGCTTATGGAAAATACTTTCCGTGACGTAAACATTGCTTTAGCGAATGAGATGACAAAAATATGTCATGAGTTGCAGATTGATGCATTAGAGGTTATTCAGCTTGCAAATAAGCATCCGAGAGTTAATCTTCACAATCCGGGTCCAGGTGTAGGGGGACATTGCCTCGCAATAGATCCTTATTTTATTGTGTCAAAGGCACCAACTACCTCAAAGTTAATTCACCTTTCAAGAGAGATTAATAACTCCATGCCTCATTATGTAGTAGAGAAGGTTAATGAAATCATGAAACGTTGTAATGGGAAGGTAGTAACTATTTTTGGACTAACCTACAAAGGGAATGTAGATGATATTCGAGAAAGCCCAGCTATAGAAATCTATCATATTCTTAAAAATCAGGGTTCTTATGATATTCGTGCATATGATCCTCATATTGAAAACGAAATGGTTTATGGAGACATAGGACAATCTGTCAAAGGTTCTGATTTGATTTTGGTTTTAACTGATCATAGCGAGTTCAGGAACTTAAAGTATGAACTTTTAGGCACTATGACTACGAAAATTGTATTTGATACAAGGAATGTCGTTCAAAATTCTCATGAAGACTTTACGTATCTTAATTATGGAAATTTGCCAAAATTTCTATTAAGGCAAGAAACTGCGCTTGTATGAGATATGTCTTCAAAATTCTTCACGAACAGATGGCTAACTTTCATTTAATAAAGAGATTGACGATTTTTGAATTGAGAAGCATGTATCAAATGCATTATTTAGGTATCCTCTGGCAATTTATTAATCCACTATCACAAGTCATGGTGTTTTGGTTTGTCTTTGGAATTGGTATTCGAGGAGGACAACCCATAGGTGATGTCCCTTTTTTTGTGTGGCTAATTGCTGGTCTTATCCCTTGGTTTTTTATTAGTCCAGTGATTATTCAGGGCTCAAATAGTATTTATACGAAACTGAATTTTGTATCAAAGATGAAATTTCCGTTAAGTGTCATTCCGACGATCACCATTTTGAGGCATTCAATCCATTTTCTAATCATGTTTCTATTCCTGGGATTAATACTGGTATTAAACGAAATTTATTCAGGTATGTATCTTTTACAGTTACCCTATTACATTGCAGCGACGCTTATTTTTTTATTTTCTGTTACCTTGTTCTGCTCAACAATCTCTATCATTGTACGAGACTTTCAATTGGCTATACAGGCAATAATGAGAATGTTATTCTTTGTAACACCAATCATGTGGGATGCGAGTGGATTGTCAGAAAGGATGCAAGCTTTGTTAAAGTTAAATCCACTTTCCTATATTATTGATGGATTTAGGTATACATTATTGGGTCAGAGATGGTTCTTCGATGATCTTGTGTATACTGGCTATTTTTGGTCTATCACACTTCTCTTTTTATTTGTTGGTGCCATCTTTCATATAAGATTTAGGCATAGATTTGTTGATTATTTGTAGATGTGGAGGCTAATTTAATGGGACCAAAAGTAAAGTTCGTAGGAGTCTCTAAGAGCTACCAAATGTATAAGAGGCGATCGGACAGGGTGTTTGATTTATTCTGTTTTAAAAGAGAAAAACCAAGACATTTTTTTGCGTTAAAGGATGTTTCGTTTGAAGTTTATTCAGGAGAGTGTATTGGAGTTATAGGAATTAATGGAGCTGGTAAATCGACGCTCTCAAATGTATTGGCCAATATTATTTCGCCAACAACTGGAGACATGAACATCAACGGGCAAACATCATTAGTTGCCATCTCTGCAGGGTTAAATAATAGCCTAACAGGACGAGAGAATATTGAATTAAAATGTCTAATGTATGGACTTGATAAGGCAACTGTTAAAGAGATTACTCCAAAAATAATACAATTTGCCGATATTGGTAGTTTCTTAGAGCAGCCATTAAAAAATTATTCAAGTGGGATGAAATCGCGCTTAGGATTTGCAATTTCCATTTTTATTGAACCAGATATACTTGTTATTGATGAGGCACTTTCAGTAGGTGACCAAACTTTCAATTCGAAATGTATAGAAAAAATGAATGAATTTAAAGCATCAGGAAAAACCATTTTTTTTATAAGCCACTCGTTATCACAGGTTCGTTCATTTACAGATCGAGTTCTTTGGCTACATTATGGAGAAGTAAGGGAGTTTGGCAAAACAGCTGAGGTTCTAACTAACTACCAAACGTTTATTGAATGGTATAACAAACTAGGGGATCTGGAGAAACTCGAGCATAAAAATCATGCACATGAAAGGCAATTTATTGAACATCAACGTGTTTTCCAAAAGAGAATGAACTTTTCTACTTTCATACCAGTATTAATTCTAATGGTTTCTGCTATTTTTACTGGGCTATTCATGTTTCTATTGTCTTAACTAGTACCTTGTTTATCACTTGATAAACAAGGTACTTTTTTACTATGAGTAATTAACTATATTATTGCTATTTTCACTAATTCAACCATAGAAAAGGTTGCATTCACATACTTTTCAAACTTTCACACAAAAATACACAGTTCACCTTTTGTTCACCATTATTTTTTACATTGTTAGAGTATAGTTAGTTTGTAAGTAGTTGCTAACTAGAGTTTTTACATAGTTTAGTAGCTGAACGGGAGGCGAAAAAGCGATGGATAATGATGAAAAACTATCTGAGAGTCAAAGAGTTGGATTTGTGAGAAGATTGTGGATCCGTTTTAAAGAAATTAACTGGAAGGATCCCATAAATAAATGGAAGTTTTTATTTTTCCTAATCGTTACTTTCTTTGGAATTGCCTTTTCGACGTATGGTGTGTTAGCAGTAACCTCCACCCAAACTTTTTGCAACAGCTGTCATGAGATGGCTCCAGAAAATGTTACACATTTATCTACATCACACAGCGAAGTGAAATGTACGAAGTGTCATATAGAGCCAGGTCTCCCACAAACAATAAAAGGGAAAGTCATGGCACTAAAAGAGGTATACCGTCATGTGACTAGAACTCAGCCAAATCCTATTGCTGTGACACATACTGTCAACGATGTTGTTTGTTTAAGATGCCACTCTGAAAATCGGGATGTCACTCCGAACGGAGATTTAATCGTTGCCCACCAAAAACACATCCATAAAGAAATAGCCTGTGTAACTTGTCACAGTGGTGTAGCTCATGCTAAAACGGTTGAACGTGGCTTAAACACCCATGATCTTTACGATTACTGGGTGATGGATAACGCAAAAGCGTTGGTTACTAGTAAATATATTAACCCAAACATGGGGACATGTATTGACTGTCACGAGAAATACAATCAAGGGTTAGAGCCTTGGCGAGATAAAAATTATGCGTTAACAATACCACCGAATAAATTAGACGAAACATATGAAACTGTTCCTTCCAACGTGGTCCTCCGTGAGGTTAGTTCGCAAATTACGGATGTCGAGGTTTCGATGGAATGTGCGACATGTCATTCTGATATTGATACACCAAAAGATCATAATTATATAAATTGGAATAACAACCACGGAAAAACGGCATTGACAGAGTTAAATAAATGCGTAACTTGTCATGAAGAAGACAAATGGGTTAGAAGAGTTCAGCCACAAACAATGGAAGAATTACTAAAGGAAAATGGGCCTCATTTAGATTTCTACGTTCCAGATATATTTGTAGTTAAAAGTGAATCAAGAAAATTAGTATTTTGTTACACATGTCACAGTGAGCGACCTGAAGGGCATAAAACTAGCGATGAATGGCTTACAGGACATGCGAAATTCGCAGAAACTGAAGAACAAAAAAGAGAATGTTTTGTATGTCATGATACAGAAAAAGAAGAGAAACTAACGGCTCCAACGGATGTCTATTGTGAATATTGTCATCGGACTGGATTGAAAAAATAACGTAGTAGTTTTGAAGTGAGGTGGGAGAGCATGGATGATCACAGAAATGAAGAAAACCAACTGACGAATGAAAATAAGTATTGGAAGAGCCTAAAAAGGGTAAAAATAGCGACACTTTTAATAGCTGGAATCATTGTTCTTGCATTATCTTTAAACTTTGGTGTTCATGCGACTTCTACTTCACAATTTTGTTCAAGTTGTCACATGATGACCCCACAAGCTCTGACTTGGGAAGTGTCATCCCATAGCTCAGTTGAATGTAAAGATTGTCATGTGGCTCCTGGTATTGAAAATTTAGTAGATGCCAAGGTTGGCGGTCTCCGTGAATTGTATCACACTGTAACTGACAGTTATGTTGCGCCAATTCGAATGCCGAGTTTAATCCCTGATGAATCTTGCTTACGGTGTCACAATATGAGGACTAGAGATGTTTCCGCATCAGGAGATATTCTAATTGATCATCAAATCCATCAGGAAAAAGAAATAAAATGTGTGACCTGTCATGACGGTGTTGCCCACGGAAAGATTTCAGAAAAAAGGGTAACGTACAAAAGTGATTACGATCGTTGGAATACGAAGGTTGCTGAAAGATTTATGGCCGATAAGAAATATCAGCGTCCTAATATGGAAAAATGTATGGATTGTCATGAACTTCGTAATGCACCTTTAACCTGTGAGACGTGTCACTCAACAGAAATGCTTCCCGACGACCATCGCGAAGAACGGTTTAAAAAGGGGGAACACGGTTTAACGGCTTCGGAAAATCTGATGTATTGTGAGAGCTGTCACTCTTATATGTCAAAGAAAGTGATAAAGGAATTTCAAGAAAAGACTCACTATGAGAAGTATACTCAGCAAGATGCTAATGAAAAGAAGTTGACTGTTAAACAGTATGCTAAAACAAATACGTTTTGTATTGATTGTCATAGTGAGCGACCAACGAGTCATAAGAGCGCAACGTTTTTTTTGAAACATGGGAATAATGCCAACAAAGAGAGTGAAAATTGTTTTACATGTCATGATAATAGTAAATTTTCCGAATCGCCAGTGACTAAAGTGACTTGTGCTACGTGCCATCCAAGCAGTCACCAACGTGAATGGAAGGGAAAACATCCAATTCCAATTTCGAATACACAAAAATTCGATGAAACCTGCTTGAGTTGTCATGTAGAAACTACTTGTACAAAATGCCACACATATGGGAATAGAACCGAAGAATAAAGGAGGGGTCTAAGATGGAACCGAACAAAGAAAAACCAAAAAGTTTAGCGAAACAAATGGAGGAAGAGCTAAATCAAGCATATTTGAGAGAAAAGGGTGAACGTCGTAATGCTTCTCGTGAAGAGGAATTAACAGTTTTTAAATCAAAAAAGAAATTCACCAAAATCCAAAGCATTGTCCTTCTAACTATTACCTTATTTTTTAGTACTGGTGGAGGATTTGCATTAGGACATTTTCACTTTTGGAATAGTGCAGAGATGAAAAGAGTTAACGAACAGCTTGAGTATTATCAAGAACGGGTGAGAATAAATCCTAGTAATCTAGAAGATCGAATCGTTCTAGGCTACACACATTATTTAAAGGGGAATAACAACCACGCAGTAAACGAATTTAAATTTGTGCTTCAACAAGATGATCAATACTATGATGCTTACTACAACCTAGGTTTAGTCTATTTAGAAGAGAAGAAATACTATGAAGCCTTATCGATGTTCAACAAAACGGTAGAGATTGCACCAAGAGATTTTAAAGGGCATGTCCAAAAGGGAATTGCATATCGTCATTTAAATATGTATGAAGAGGCGATCAGTTCTTTAATAGAAGCAACAAAACTTGCTCCCGCCAATGCAGATATAATCTATCAAATTGGTCTAGTAGCAGAAGAGCAAGGAGATTATGAGAATGCGATAGAGATCTATAAGAATGCGCTTCAATACGATCCGCTTTTTACCTACGCATTAGATGGATTAGAGCGTTTGGAAAAAATGAATGTAAAGGTAGGTGAGTAGAGATGACTAGGCTTAAAGTATACATCGGTATGGCTATTATTGTATTAGTAAATACCGTTGTATTTGGATTATTATTTACGAACCAATCACAAGCATTGCCTTCAGGAATCCAAGGCTTTAATAGCGATAGTGCAGAAGCGAAATTTATTAACCATATGTATGGTGATTTTGCATTAAATCTTGAAAAGCCAATGGATTTGATGAAAACGAATGAATTTATGTACGTTTCGGATACGAATAACAATAGAGTTCAAGTGTTTGATTTAGCTGGAGAATTTCTTTTTACGTTTGGAGAAGAAGGAAGTGAGCCGGGTCAGTTTCATTTTCCATACGGAATAGCAGGCGATAATAAAGGTCAAGTATACGTAGCTGATATGTATAATGGTGTCATTTCTATTCACAATGCCAAGGGTGAGTTTATTGACTACTTTGCTCAAGAATTAACCAAAAACGACGTAATCAGTTCACCGGCAGGGTTAAGAATTATTAAGGATCTCGTTTATGTTACTGATATCCAAACTAGTAGAGTATTTGTTTTAGATTTAGAAGGAAATTTGTTACTAACGATTGGTGAGCAAGGTGAGGATTTCGGGCAATTTATTGCACCTAATGCAGTTACTGCTGATGCAGAAGGTAACATTTATGTTGTTGATACAGGAAATCAAAGAGTGCAGGTGTTTGACGCTGCAGGAAATTTCATATCAACGTTTAACGGCTACCCAGTTGGGACAGGAGAGTCACTGTTTGTTAACCCACGAGGTATTGGGATTGACTCTAAAGGAACGATCTTTGTCGTTAGTAATCTTACTCACATTGTTCATCGGTTTGATAAAGAAGGAAACCATCTTTCTCAATTTGGAGGAATGGGAGATGGCCCTGGTGACTTGTATCTGCCAAACGGATTATTTATTGATGAGAAAGATACAATTTATGTAACAGATACGTTAAATCAAAGAATTTCCATTTTTAAATAGAAAAGACAAACTTATTTAAGGGGGTGGTGTCCGGCCGAGGGGGAACTCATTTGATAGAGATAGAATTTAGAAACGGGGAGGGAAAATCTATGAAGAAGCTTAGTCTTAGTCTAATGTTTGCGTTTGCAATCCTAGGCATTCTGGCAACTTCAGCCTTTGCAAACGGGACTGTTAATCCAACTGGTGGCCATAACGAGATTATTGATCCAGCAGGGGATGTAGGAAGATTAAATCCTAATGCAAATGGTACTGGTTCAGGAATTAACAATCCAAATGCATTCAGAGATGTCATTAAGTCGCAAGGTATGATTGATAACCATGGGCAACTAGGTGATCAAAAAACACATACTTCTTACCAAAATAACACAAACTCTTGTGCGAGCTGTCACCAAACACATACAGCGAAGGCAAGAAACTTACTTTTTGCAGACAGTTCGTATCAAACTTGTTCTGCTTGTCATGACGGTACTTTAGGATTTTATAACGTTTTTGCTAACGGTTCAAAAGCAGGAACTGCAGGTACATTTGGAGGAACACATTCAGGTAACATGAGTGTTCACTTAGCGAATGGTGCGGTGAAAATTAAAGCGGCACCAGGTGGAAACGCAAATGGTACTGGTTCATGGGATGGACAATTTACTTGTGCCAGTTGCCATGCGCCACACGGTTCTTATAGTGATCGATTATTACACTACAATCCAAATAACATGGGTTTAACTACACCTGATCAAGGTGGTATTTTAGCTTCAAGAATTGATGTAGTTGATTTTGCAAATCTAAACGGAGGTGTTTCAGTTTCTTCGGATAAATTCAGAGCAGTACGAGGAACTAAGACACAACATGCGTTATCGGGGACTGCTTATGAGAGCATTCCGGCAAATGCAGTAATTATTATGGTTTATGAGAAAAATGCTGGTAGTACTGCTTATACTAAAACAACAAACCCGTGGTTGTATGGTTATACTACAACTGCTAATGGACGAGATTATTATTCAAGACTATTTACAGTTACAAAAAACGAAATTGATACAATTATTAACTGGAGTCAAGGATTTGGAACAATCCGTAACTTTAATGCAGCTCAAAACTTTACAAATGCAGTCATTGATCAAAATGATTACTTAAATGGATCAGGTATTGTTTCGTTTAAGTATGATAAAGGGTTAGTTTATGCATATCCAAAAACCAATGCTGACGGTACAGTTGATACAAGAGGTGTAGATCTACTAAATAATGCAAAGAGTGGTCATATCGGTCGTGCCTATGCAGTGAAGCTTGATCTTCAACCAGTTCCAGGAGCATTGTCAAATGTTGTTACTAAGCACAATGTTTCAGCTTTATGGGGATCAGGTGGAAGTGGTGTAGCGGTATCACAATGGTGCACAACTTGTCATACAGACTACTTATATTCTTCAAGTGGCGGAAGCACAATCAGCGGATCTAGAACAAGTCTTCATGGCAACTATAATGGCCAAGAGTATTTTGGGCACACGACAAGTAGCGCGGGTTACACTTGCTTACGCTGTCACTACGCACATGGTACTGATGTGGAAATTATGATTGATGCCAATGGTGACAATATCCGTGATTTACAAAAATCGGTCGATCTAGGTGGAAAAGGGTGGACTCGTGAAATAGCTGTTGCATACATGAAAGATAAAAATCCTTCATCAGCATTGAAGAAAGCTACCAACATGACTGGATGCTGGGCTTGTCATAACAGCTCTAAGGCTGGTTCATTAAAGAATACAAACCGTGACCCACAACATCCGAATGGTATGATGCCTGATCCGTCTACAAAGAACGAACAGCAGCCAATTGCACTTGGGAAAGTAACATTTTCTACGGCAGTAAACTTCCGTACGGAACCGAGTATGAGTGCACCTTTGATAGGAACAATTGCTCCAAATACATTTGTAGATATCTATGGTGAAAGTGATGAGACGTTTTATCTAATTTATCATAATAATACTTTGGGTTATGTAGCGAAGCATGCAATTACGAAACAATAAGATACTACCAAATAGCTGCAACTAAATGGTAGTAAAAAGGTAAACCCAGACTAAAGGGTGAATAAGTTAGTTCATCCTTTAGTCGCTCTATTACTAAGGATAATTGAGAATGAACAGTCATGCAGTGAACAATGTCACAGATGTAAGAAAAATCAATAGGGTGTTAATGAATTAGTTTGATATTCATTACATTAAAGGGTGATTATGAATGATGAATCTAGGGGATATACGCAAAGGGTGCATACTATTATTCTGTCTTTTACTTCTTCCTTTTAACGTGCAAGTGTATACCTCAGTAGTTTTTGGAGAGGGGGAGGCTACCCAACAAAATAATGAAGATGATATAAAGGGAATAGACCAAAGTCTAGAAGTGAACTTATCTATTATTGAACCTTCTACTGGATCATCATTTAATGTAAGTGAAGTCCTACTTAGCATAGAAACGAGTGGCGAAGAAATTCAAGAAACTTCTATTGTTATTTTTCAAGGTGAAAATGAAGTTGATAGAGTTGAAGCTGAAGTTGGAAATGTTGTAGTGTTGCCAATTTCTTCGTACGGTGAAGGAAATTATAAACTCCAAGCACTGCTGCTACAAACCAACGGGGAGAGCTACTATTCTAATATAATAGAATTTGAAATTGACCGAACAGCTCCAGAAATAGAAATACTTACACCAAATACTCAATTTGTTAACAATGCTCTTGTAAATGGTAAGACTGAAGCTGAAATAGAAGTTTCGCTAGTCGTTGGAGATGATGTATTAACAACTATCTCTAACTTTGAAGGTGAATTTTCTTTTGATCTAAATGAATACGTTGAAGACGGTAATGGATATGGTGTAATGGTCGTTGCACATGATGTGGCAGGAAACAAAGCGGAGGCTGAAGTTACTTTTGTGATTGATAAGAAACGACCTTTTATTTCACCTCGAGTTTTTCCAAGGCCTAATATGACACAAGCTCCTGTTGGTACAGTGATAAGTGTCGAAATATTCGATAACAATCCGATTTTAGCAGAAAACATTCCTACGAATGCAATTGAAGTTTTTGAAGACGGTGCAACAGACCCTCTTAGGGGTTTCGTTACGTATAATGATGAAGAAGGCCACATCTTGTTTACCCCTGAGGAAAACTTAAAGCCTAGTAAAAAGTATTTTGTGTTTGTAAATCATATGATTACTGATCAGGCAGGAAACTTACTTCATGCTAGAAACTGGACATTTACAACTAAATCCAATGCACATTTTGAAAATCCTCATGGGAACTATCAGGCAAATACGAATACGTGTAAAACTTGTCACAATGTTCATGTGGCATCTGAGTCCAGCATGATTGAACCGAGTGATGAGCTTAAGGAAACATTAAATAAACTGACTGAGCCAGTAACGAGCTATTGCATGGCCTGCCACGATGGCACTGTTGCTAGTAAGATGCCAGAAATGAGTGGACATTCAAACCACAATAATAAAGAGCTGAAGCTCCCAGATGTCCAATTTCAATCCTGTGGTAGTTGTCACGATGTACACCTAGGCTGGCAGGAAAGTAACCCCAACTTAGTAAGAGATCATTTCGTCTTTGATCATAGTGAAGTGGAAGAAGCAAAAGATATAGGTATAATTGACAGTAGTAGTCAGTTGTGTGAGTCTTGTCATGAAAATGACTCGTTAGTGAGAAAGCTCGATGAACGAGTTGTTTATCGTACATTTACCTATAGCAATTGGAACAATAATGAGGAAGATTTGCGAGAAGGTGAGATCAGTTTTGGGAAAGAAGAAGATTATACACTTTGCTTTAGCTGTCATAACAGTGAAGTACAAAGAACGAATCCGAAGGTAAGAGATGTAAAATCTTTATACGCAAACACGTATGAAAGTTCAGGGCATTTTATTCCAAATGATCGGATTGAGGATGGTAGTTTGCTTGACGGACATATGCCTTGTGCAGATTGTCATGAAACACATGGAGCTAGTAATATCAAACTGTTAAAAGAGACTTTTGGACATAACCCGAAGAACATAGAAACTAAGTTTATACAGCAGATACCTTGGACCACAACTAGCCAGAGAATTGACTATGAAAGACGAGTTTGTCTGAGTTGTCATAACAATTCAACTGAAATGTACGGAATAAAGGTGGCGTATCCGGCTACAAATGTTGAGGGTGAAGTAATTGAGGGGCATACGTTAAGAGCCACCTCTTGCGTTACTTGTCATAGAGGAGCAACAAATTCATTTTTCTCTACAGTGCATGCGCCATTTAGGCAAGGGAAATAAATTGATTTAATGAGGGAGAGCGCGTTAAAAAGGAAACTTTTTGAACGCGCTCTTACTTTTTGTAATATTATAAACATAGGTTTGAAGTAGGGCTAGTGGGAAATTAATCTAAATCTGAAGAAAAGAAGGTGTTAGTAAAAATGACAGGTTACCCTGAATTTGAAATTCTCTCTATGACAGAAGTACAGCAACATTACGACGTTTATCGATATAACAAGTCAATCATCAACCATGATATTCGAGATTGGAGGATTTTTGAAACCGATGGCTATGAGATCATCGTCATTTCAAGTGGCCTGAAAAATACAGGTGGTCACTGGATTGAAGTTGTTCAAGTTTCAAATGAAGGTAGCAAGACCGTCATAAGAATAAGAGAGCACCAGCCACCACCAGATGCTTTGGTAACGATGGCGTTTATAAATCCTACGGTCATAATAAAAATGAAAAAAGCTGATACATTTTCTGACAAAGAAGTTTTGACATGGGATGGAAAGCTATTTTTAAAAAATAATGGATTTGCATATTAGCATATTTCTTATAGTACCTAGGGCATATGGAACGTAGTGTTTCTATGTCTTTTTTTTGTTGAAGTGAGTTTTCTGTTATTAATAAAATATTCTTTTAAAATGAATTATCAAAATATTTTTATAGCAAAACAATTGACTAAATTTAGAATTGTTCGTAAAATTAACATTGCAAGTCGAATTTTACATAAACTTGGGAGGGATGGTAGAAATACGCAACACCGGCAATTATTATCCACTATTACCTAGGAGGGAAATCTATTGAGCAAATTTCGTAAACATTTTGCGAGTTTATTAGTATTTTTACTAGTTTTCTCAAACTTTCACTTTGTTGCAGCTGCACAAGGGAATACAAACTTAGAAACAGTTAGAAGCCTACTACAAGAGGGTGTAGACGCAGTTTCTCTAAATGAGGGAGAGGCACCATTTGCTGCAACTGACAGCGTGCGTGTTATTGTCGAATTAGCAGGTGAAACACCAGTTGAATTCGCAACAAAGCAAGATGTACTATACAAAGAATTATCTGAGACAGTAAAGGAATCTTTAGAAGCTCAAGTAATTGCTGAGCAAGACACTGTGAAAAATGCAATTGCATCACAGGGTGTTGACTTTGATTACAAATACAACTTCACAACAAGTTTCAATGGTTTTAGTGGTGACGTTCTATTTGGCGACATCGGAAAAATCGAAAACTTGGCTGGTGTTGAAAGAGTTTACTTAGCGAATGTATACAATCGTCCAGAAGTAGAGCCGAACATGGACACCAGTCATCAGTTCATTCAATCAATCCAAACTTGGGGTGATGCTAACTTCAAAGGTGAAGGAATGGTTGTAGCAGTTCTTGATACTGGAGTAGATCCAGATCATCAAGACTTTAACATTTCTGAGGGTGTTGAAGTTGCTTTAACTGAAGAAGAGGTAAGTGCAATTCTTTCTGATAACAATATTAAAGGGAAGTATTTTAACGAAAAAGTACCTTTTGGTTATAACTACTTTGACCTTAATAACGAAATCTTAGATTTAGGGCCACATGCTTCTCATCACGGAATGCACGTTGCTGGTACAGTAGTTGCAAATGGACAAATTATGGGTGTAGCTCCTGAAGCTCAGGTATTAGGGATGAAAGTATTCTCTAATGACCCTGAATATCCATCTACAACGTCAGACGTTTACTTAATTGCCATTGATGATTCAATTAAGTTAGGTGCAGACGTTCTAAATATGAGCTTAGGATCTACAGCTTCTTTCTATGATCCTCTAAGTGCAGAAGATGTAGCAATTTCGAGAGCTGTAGATAATGGCGTAGTAGTAGCTGTTTCTGCTGGTAACTCTGGTCATATTGGTCGTAGCTATGCAAATCCTCTATTCAAAAACCCTGACATTGGGGTGGTTGGAGCTCCAGGATTAAACTACGATACAATTCAAGTAGCTGCAAGTGGTAATGTAGCTTACCAATACCAAAATGAAATAACGGTAGCTGGAAACGCAGATTTTTCAGCGGTAGGTTATGGTATGGATAGCTGGACTAAATTAGATGGTTTAGAGCTAGTTGATCTTGGTGAGAAGCTTGGTGGAAGCCTTGCTGATTACGCAGGACTTGATGTTGCGGGTAAAATTGTTGTAGTTCCTCGTGGAGGTTTTCCTTTTATCGAGAAAAACCAAGTTGCTATGGCAGCAGGGGCAGCTGGAATAATTGTTCGTAACCATGATCCGGCGGCGTTTTTCTTTGACAACCAAGGTGGTTGGAGATTAGTTCCTTTTATGAAAGTTCAGTTTGCTGAAGGTAAAGCACTACAAAAAGCAATTGCTGATGCGATTGCTGCTGGTGAAACACCTACGCTAAATGTAAATGAATTATTAGCAGCAGAAGGTCCTGAAATGGGACGTATGACTGAATTCACATCTTGGGGTTCAACTCCGAGCTTAGAGCTTAAGCCTGAAATTACAGCTCCTGGTGGTGGAATTTACTCTACAGAGCAATGGAATACTTATGGTGTGAAAAGTGGAACATCAATGGCTGCTCCTCACGTTGCGGGTGGTGCTGCACTTGTACAACAATATTTAAAGACAGATGAGAGATACGCAGACCTTACTGCTTCTGAACGTACTCGTCTAGCAAAAGTGTTATTAATGAATACTGCTTATGTAATTGATGACTTAAATGGTCAACCGTTCTCTCCACGTCACCAAGGTGCGGGTATGATGTCATTATACGATGCTGTAACTACACCAGTTGTTGTGACTAGCAAAGCTACAGGAGAAGCGAAAGTTGAATTATATGACTTCACATCGAAAACAATTAGCTTTACGTTAGTTGCTCAAAGTTTAGTAGATAAGTCAGTTACGTATGTGGTTGATACTTCTGTATTAACAGACACATTTAGAGAGGTTGCTAATGCTCCTAAACGTAATGCTTTAATCGCTGGTGATTTGATTGGTGCTAAAGTTACTGCACCACCAACAATCACTGTTCCTGCTGGTAAGTCAGTTGAATTCTCTATTGAGATTGATATTTCAAATGCTAAAATTCCTGGTTTAACAGCCAACGGACAAAAAACATCAATGAACCTAATTGAAGATATTTTTGTAGAAGGATTCGTATCATTATTAAGTGCATCTAATCCTGACATAACTGTACCATTCTTAGGTTTCTATGGTAAATGGGATCGTCCTTCATTCTTAGATGGTCTATCAATCTTTGGTCAAGATCGTTACTACTTTGCACACCGTGCTTCTATATCAGGTGTAGTTCAGGAGCGCGATGTTGTTAATGAAAGAGGTCAATTCTTACCACCTGCATTTACAGGTGCTGATGGGAAGAAATTCTATGGAATTAATCCAAAAGATACTTTATTAACAGGTGTTAACCCAATTCCTGCATTCTTACGTAATACACGTGAGGTTCACTATAATGTGTTAGATGAGAATGGCAAATTGTTAAGTCGTATTTTAACGCAAGCAAACGTACGTAAAAACTTTGGAGCAAACCAATTTAGTTTTATTGGTGCTAGAAGTTGGACTGGAACAGTAAATGGTAAGTTAGTTCCAGACGGTAAGTATTTCTATGAGATCAAAGGTAAAGTTGATGCTCCAGGAGCTGCTTTCCAATCAATTAAGGTACCTGTAGTCGTTGACACAACTGCTCCAGTGGTAGAGATTGAATCTTACAACAAGGAAACTAAAACAGTAACATTCTCTGCTACAGATACAGGTGTAGGGGTTAAGCAAATTTACGTATTTGTAGGACAAGGTACAACTCCAGTTGCAACACTTCCAGCTACTGCTACAAGTTATACGTTTGCAAACTCAGTTGGCGCAACTGATATTGAAGTTCTTGCTGCTGATCAATTAAACAACGTAGGTTCTTCTGCAGTTGTTGTTGGTGATACTGTTGAGCCATTAATTTTCTTAAGCAATCCTACTGCATTCGGGGCTTATAATACTCATAATGTACCAGTAGCAGGTTATATCACTGATAACCACCGTGTTGAAAAGGCATTTGTTAACGGTAAAGAAGTTGCATTAACTTATAATTCTGAAAATAAACGTTACAACTTTAGTACAGTGTTAACATTTGCACAAGATGGAATCGAAGAAATTACAATTTCTGCATTTGATGCATCTGGTAATGAATTCTCAATTGCAAGAAGAGTATATCTTGATACACAAGCTCCAACAATCTCTGTTGATCTACCGAAAATTGTAGATAATGAAGTAGAAGAGGTACCAGCTTCTTTCCTATTAGAAGACAACTTCCACTACTTATCATTCTTTATTAATGGTAGTCACGAGTTCTTATTACCTTCTACTAACGTGGCTGGAGGACTTTTAAATGGTGCATCTGCAACGTTTGATACAACTCTTGCTCTTAAAGAAGGTCATAACACATTTGAATTACGTCTATTAGACTATGCTAATAACGTAACAACAAAAGTAGTGAATATCTACAAATTAGCTGAAGGTGAAGAAATTGCTGCGGCTAAGATTGAGGAAGTTACAGTTACTCCTCAAGATATCGTTAGTAGCAAACGCCCAGCTGTAATTCATGCAACAAGCAATGAAGAAATCACTTGGTCTGCAAAAGTAGTTTCTCCATCAGAAGATGAGTTTACACTAGACTCTTCAACTGGAACTGAATACCAAGCAGCATGGACTCCTGGTCAGTATGCTGAAAATGGTGAGTACACATTAGTAGTAACTGGGGTAGACGCTCAAGGTAAGGAAGTTGCTCCTTATGAAACTACTTTCACAGTTTACAATTATGATGCTGTAATCAGTGGAGTAAGTGTACTTGATGTAAATGGTGAAGCAAATTCTACATTTACACAAACAGGCTTTGCTTATGTAGCGGCTGATATTACAAATCTTGGTCCAACAGCATTACAAAGACCTATGCTGATCATTCAAGTTCTTGATAGCAGTAACCGTGTTGTCGAGAGATCATTCATGACAGTTAATACACTAGAAAATGGTGCTACAAACGGTTTAGGAATGCAATTATCATTAAACCGCTTTGAGAAAGGTACTTACCATGTAGAAGTATTTGCTTGGAATGGTTGGGAAATGAAAGCATTAGCGGAAGCAAATAAAGGTGTTACATTTATCGTTGAATAATTAAGGTTTAGGGACGAGGGAAGTTACTGCTTCCCTCCTTCATCAATTTTTACAATTTAAAGAAAGGTGGAAGGACAATGAAAAAAAGACTTACATTTATCTTCTTAGCGTTTTGCGTATTCTTTGTCCAAGTCCCGTTTGCTTTTGCAGCAGATATTAGCTTAACTGTTAATGTTGATAAAGCAGAGTATTTACCGGGTAGCACGGTACAGATTAGTGGTTTGGTTTTAAAAGATGGTAAGGCTGGTAAAGGTACTAGACCTGCTGTTACTGTATGGGATGAAAAGGGAAATCTTGTAGATAGCTATCAATGGAATGATAATGATATTTCATCAAGTGGAGCAATTGCTAGGAATTTCACATTAGCTGCTAATGCTTCTGCTGGAAAATATACAGTAAGAGCTATTGCAGGTGAAGTTACTGCAACAACAACATTTGACGTTGTTGGTTCACTCGATAAAAAGTCAGTGACTGTTTCTGCAGATAAGTCTACATACAATAAAGGTCAAACAGTAGTTATTACTGGTGAAGTAAAATTAAACGGACAAGCTGTAAGATCTACAGATGTAACAATTCATGTAGCCTTTGAAGGCAATAGTGAAAGAGTAGGACAAGTAAAAACAAATAGCAATGGACAATATTCGTTTAACTATGTGGTTAAAAGTGATGCGAAAATTGGTCAATACACTGTTGAGGTAAGAGGTATTGACACTTTTGCTACAACAACATTCGAAGTGGTTCAATCTGGTAGTGGAACACCACCGGTAACACCACCGGTAACACCACCGGTAACACCGCCGGTAACGCCACCAGTAACACCACCGGTGACACCGCCAGTAGTTCCGGTAACACCGCCAGTTGTGGTTCCTGTTAAACCAGAGGATGTTGCTCAGCAAATTCAAAACCCTAGTCAAAAAGAAGTTGTTATAAATGTGGGATTAAATGCAGATGGCAATAGTAATGTAAGCGCTGAGGTTTCGCCTGAACTATTAAAACAAGTTGCTGAGAGTAACAAAGCACTTGTTATTAAAGGTGAGAAATCTTCTCTAGCTATTCCTTCAAAAACACTAAAAGGGATTGCTGATGCAGCAAAAGGGAATAAAGTTTCTATTACAACACTAGAGTTAACTGATAAAAATATCACTGTACCAGTAGCGATGTCAGGTCAAAAGTTATTATCGCCTATTTTTGACTTTACTATCTCAATGGAAAAATTAGATGGAACTGTAGAGAAAATTTCTAAATTTGCAGAACCGATAACTGTAAGTGTAGCAGTTGATAAAACGAAATTTACAGATACTCGTAAAGCTTCGGCTTTCTATTTAAATGATACTACCTGGGATTATGTAGGCGGTAAATTAGTAGATGAAACATTTGTATTTAATACAAGACATTTCTCTAAATTTGCCGTACTAGAATTTAACAAAACGTTTACAGATATTACAAAGCATTGGGCAAAAGATGGGATTGAAATCATGGCTTCTCGTACAATCATAAAAGGGGTATCGGACGACCAATTCTCACCTAATACTGATATTACAAGAGCTCAATTTGCAGCTTTAATTACTAGAACATTAGGTTTAGAGAAATCAACGTTTAGTGGTAATTTCTCAGATGTTCCAAGGAATGCTTGGTTTACACTTGAAGTAGAAGCTGCTCAAAGAGCGGGTATTGTTCAGGGGAATGCAGGTAAGTTCAATCCAAATAGTAAGATTACACGTGAAGAGATGGCTGTTATGATCGTAAGAGCATATGAGTACCAATTAGGGAAAGCGCAAGTAAGTGGTACTTTACAATTTACTGATAAACAAGCAATTTCTGGTTGGGCGCAGAGTGCTGTCCAAACTGCTAATGCCTTAGGTCTTGTAACTGGAAAAACGGCAACAACGTTTGTTCCAAAAGACCACGCAACAAGAGCTGAAGCTGCGGTAATGTTATACCGTTTAATTAATAAGTTTTAATTGGGAAGAGGGTGGTCTTAGTGGCCACTCTCTTTTTTGTTCTGTTCTTCATTGTAACTTGTTTTGCCTAATGGTTTTATATTGATATAATAATATTTTTTAAGTGTTAAAGATAGTTTAATACCACAAAGTGATGAAGAGTTCTACAAAAAAGAGCAATATCAATCATTCTTCAGGCTAAATCGTCTTTTGTCGACATAGAAAGCTACTTATTTTGTCAAACGTTTCACCTTTAATAATTATTCTAAAATATTGACATTTAAATGAGATAAGCTAATAATGTTTATATAGGCAGAAAATACTAATTATTCCGAATAGAGTTGGTAATGGTAGAATTCTGTCAAATAGAATGAGGGGAGGAGAATTTTTAGCTTTATCTATAATTACAATTTAAGGGGGAAGAAGTTTGAATAGGAAAAGGAAAAAATCTTTTTGTAGTCTCTTATTAGTATGTTTACTAGTTCTGTCAAATCTATTTGCATTTTCACCTGTCGGAAGTGCCGCTAATGGTTTGGGGAAAACCCCTAGTCAAAGTCCATCGGTAGATATTTTAAATAACAAAGGTGTTCAAAGTATTACTTCAAACAATGAAAAACACTATGATGATTATCAAGAGGTTCGTATTGTAGTAGAAATGAATGAAGACCCTGGTATTGCATACGCTATTCAATCAGGAGTTAAATTTAATGAACTACCAGAATCTCAACAAGTAAAAATTACAGATGATGCACTAAGTGCTCAAGATGCAGTTAAATCTGCTATTTCAAATCAAAGCATTGATATTAACTATATTCATAGTTTCACAACTGTAACGAATGGATTTAGTGCAACTGTAAAATACGGTGATCTTAAAAAAATAGAGAATTTACCTGGTGTTAAACAGGTACATATCGTTAATGAGTATGAGCGTCCAGTCGCTCAACCTGAAATGTTATTTAGTAAAGAAATGGTGAAAGCTCAAAAAACTTGGGATGAATACGGGTATGCTGGTGAAGGGATGGTAATTGGTATTATTGATACTGGTATTGACCCATCTCACCGAGATTTCGTTTTATCTGAAGGAGTAAAAACTAAACTTAGCAAAGAAGATGTTGATGGTGAGGATGTACCAGGAGTTTGGTTTACTGACAAAGTTCCTTACGGGTACAACTACATGGATTTAAATACGGAAATTCGTGATTTAGCTCCAGGAGCATCAATGCACGGTATGCACGTAGGTGGTACAGCTGGTGCAAACGGTGATGAAGAAAATGGTGGAATTAAAGGTGTTGCTCCAGAGGCACAAATTCTAGCGTTAAAAGTATTTGGTAACGATCCATCTTTAGCAACTACTTATGGTGATATATATGTTGCGGCAATTGATGATGCTTTAAAATTAGGAGTAGATGTACTTAATTTATCTCTAGGATCTACTGCGGGATTTGTACAACCAACTGCTCCAGAGCAAGTGGCTGTAAGACGTGCTCAAGAAAGTGGAGTTATTGTCTCTATTTCTGCAGGTAACTCAGCACACTTAGGGAATGGGTATGGGTTGCCTCTAATGACTAATCCAGATATTGGTGTTACAGGAACGCCATCTGTTTCTTATGAGTCGTTTTCAGTAGCTTCTAGTGAGAATACGTATATTCAAATGGATGCATTTAATTTTAAATCAGGTGATGAAACGGGATTAATTCCTTTCCTGTCTTCAGGGTCTACTCACCCAATCACTTACAAGGGAGAAGAGTTTGAACTTGTTTTTGCAGGACTAGGACGTTCTCCGGATCGTGATCCAGGTCTTCCAGATGACTTCGAAGGTATTGATGTTGAAGGGAAATTTGTTCTCATTCAACGTGGCGCAATCAACTTTACGCACAAAACATTAAATGCTCAAGATCGTGGTGCGAAAGGTGTTATTGTATTCAATAACGCTGCAGGTTACTTAAATATGGCTAGCGAACCTGAGATTGTTATTCCACACCTTTTTGCAGCTAAGTCACATGGTGACATGTTACGTGATCTATTGGCTGATGGTCAGTCGGTTACAGTTTCTTTCAACGGCAATGAAACTCAAGCCCCAAACCCTGAGGCTGGTAAATTATCTAGTTTTACATCATGGGGTCTACCTTCAACTCTAGACTTCAAACCTGAAATTACAGCTCCAGGTGGAAATATTTTATCAACACTTGAAAATAACTCGTACGGATTAATGAGTGGTACATCAATGGCAGCACCTCACGTAGCTGGTGGTGCAGCATTAATTCTAGAACGTGTTGATACAGAATTCGAATTAACAGGTGCTGAGCGTTCATTAATGGCTAAGATTTTAATGATGAATACAGCGGTACCTAAAACAGATATTGGTTCTATTAATACTCACCCCCAGGTAGGTGGGGGAATGGGTTGGGATAACTACTTCTCACCTCGTCGTCAAGGTGCGGGACAAATGGACTTACATGCAGCGAGTTCAACTCCTGCTTATGTAATTAATCCCGTTGATGGTGAAGCAAAAGTAGCATTACGTCAGATTAATGACAATGTAACTTTCCAGTTAAATGTAGTGAATTTTAGTGATGATGTAGTAAACTACGATATTAAAAAGAGGCTACAAACTGATTTAGCAGGATGGGGTGAAATAGGTTATTTCCCAGATGAATTAGAGGCGGTTGAACTAATTGGAACAACCTTTGTTGCGAAAATAAATGGTGAAGAAGTAAATTCAGTGGAAGTGCCAGCAGGCCAAACGGTGACGGTTTCTTTTGAAATTGATTTAAGTGAAGCTGAACTTAGCTGGCCAGGAGGTCTAGCAAAAGAAGAATTCCCGAACGGCTACTTTGCTGAAGGTTTCGTAGAATTTGTTGACCCAACTGACTCAAATCCTACACTATCTGTTCCTTTCGTAGGCTTTAATGGCCAGTGGGGAGACGTTCCAATCGTGGATGCTTCTAGGTATACAGCCGAAACGTTCTATGGGTATACCGGGATGTTAAATCAAGACCTTAACTTCATTGGTTTTGATCCATTTGTTGGTTATGAAGGTGCAGATGATCGTTTTGCCTTCTCTCCAAAAAAGACAACTGTATTCCCAATTATCTCGATGTTACGAAATGCATCTGAGGTTCAATACAACATTTTGGCTGAGGATGGTAGGAAACTTCGTACGCTTCGTACACAAAACAATGTTAGAAAACACTTCTTTGATCGTGGTAATGGAGCTGCTTATTCAATTTTAAGTAATGCTGCATGGGATGGAAGAGTCAACAACAAGCTTGTCGAAGATGGTGTTTATTACTACGAAGTAAAATCAAAAATCGACTTCCCAGGAGCTAACTGGCAAAGTCATAAATTTAAATTAACGGTTGATACAGTTGCGCCTACAGTATCAGCTAGTTACGATGCTGAAACAAACGCAGTAACAATGGCATCTGAGGATACTGGATCTGGGTTATCTCACTTTGTGATCTTTGTTGATGGCCAACCATTAATGACAATGAATGAAGAAGAGGAAGAGGAAGTTCTATTAATCTCACCAGCAGAAACAGAATTTACATTCGGTGAAGCGCTAGCAGAAGGTACGACTATTACAGTTGTGGCGTACGATTATGCTGGTAATGGTGGATTTGCTGAACTTTACTATGGAACTGATAATGATGCTCCAGTAATTATCGGTGAAAGCCCTGAACCATTTGGTATCTTTGACTCAAAAACAGTTTTATTTAAAGGTTATGTTACAAATGCTTCGCCAATTGCTGAAGTAACAGTTGATGGTGAGCCGATTGAGTTCACTTTTAATGCCGAACTTAACCGATATGAGTATTCATATGAAAAAACATTTGAAAATGATGGTGTCTATCGGGTACCAGTTGGAGCAAAGGATGTTGTTGGAAATGAAATGTCGTTTGCAAGAACAATTTTCATAGATTCGACACCTGGTGAAATTACATTTACAGCTCCTCCGGCAAATGTAACGCAAGAGAAATTAAATCTAAATGTTACCATTGTGGACAATTTTGATGAGCTACGTTTTACAGTTAATGGTGAAGAGTATTTCAATAGTACGATGGGTCTTCCGTATGAGAGACGTTCGTTAACTAAGACTATACCAGTAACACTAGACCTTGATCTAGGTGATAATACGTTTGTATTTGAATTAGTTGATCTAGCTGGTCATACAACAACAAAGGTGATTGATGTACACAGACTTGCTCCGGCCCCTGTCCAACCAGGACCTGGACCAGTCATTCCAATTCCAGCGCCGCAACCACCAACAACACCTGAGGCGCCTTCTGTAAAAACGTTTGGGGATATCTCTAACCATTGGGCAAAAGCTGAAATCGAGTTTTTAGCTACTCGTTCAATTATCAATGGTAAAACGGAAACGTCTTTTGCTCCTAACGCTGATATTACAAGAGCAGAATTTGCTGCCTTAGTTGCGAGGGTTTTAGAGCTGAAAAAAGGTGAATTCCAAGGAACGTTTTCTGATGTGAGTTCTAATGCTTGGTATGCATTAGAAGTTGAAGCTGCTCAAGAAGTGGGCATTGTTCAAGGTAGCGCAGGGAAATTTAATCCAAATAGTAAGATTACTAGAGAAGAAATGGCTGTTATGATTGTAAGAGCTTATGAATTCAAAGCAAAACAAAGTGTAACAGTTGAAGGCGAATTAGAATTTACTGACAAAGATAATGTTGCTTCTTGGGCAACGGATGCAGTTCATGCAGCTAATTCTTTAGGAATTGTAAATGGTAAAACATCTACAACGTTTGCTCCTAAAGATCTTGCAACAAGAGCTGAAGCAGCTACGATGCTTTACCGTTTAATTCATAAGTTTTAATAAGCGAGAGGGACCCAACTAGGGTTCCTCTTTTAATTTGACATACAATGGCATCGTTTGCACATTTTTACCATAACAATAGAAGTGAAGGTAGATTAATGTAAAAGGATTGAATAATTTTAGCTTTAACCATAAAAAGTTTACCTATTATAATAATTTATATGTTGCCTAATTAAGAGAAACATAGTATCTTAGAATTAGGCGGTTTATGACAGCGCTTGCACGGATAGGAGTTTATGAATGAATGACTATCTGTATTTTTTATTAAAGTTGTGCAAACGATTTCATAAACTGTGCAAATTACTCATTAAAATTTGAAGGGAGTAAGATGGCGAATGATTAATAAGAAATATCAAAAAGTTTTATCGTTTTGGTTATCACTAATCATGGTGTTTTCCGTTTTTACTAGCTATATTCCGGCAGTAGCAGCGGCAGGAACAACTGGTTCTGTTACTCGTCATATTCACTTGGTGTACGATAGACCAGATGCAGAATATGAAGGTTGGAACATATGGGTTTGGGGTACCGGAGCTAAAAACGATCAAATCGATTTTACTGAATTTAAAGATGGCAAAGCAATTGCGAAAATTGAGGTTGGTCCAAACGCTGACCGAGTAGGTTTTGTACTACGTAGTACGGATAACTGGGATACTGCGAAAAAAGACGTAGAGCCTGACCGTTTTATTAATTTATTAAAGAATGATTTAGTAACAAAAGTCTACTTAACAAGTGGTGAAATTCCATTCCATACAGTTGCGGAAGTTACTGCACCTGTAATTGAAGAAGGAAACGCTAGCTTTTTCTTCCGTGACAAAGGATTATACAATAACTTTGAAATGGATAAAATTGCAAAAGTTGAGCTGAGTATCGCTGATTCTCTTTATGAGATGACATACGATGCAAAAAACGAGCGTTTTGTTTACACATACGAAAATTTAGCACCTGGAACTTATGAGTATACCTATTTAGTAACTGTTGATGGTGCTACAAAGGAAGTTTCTGATCCTTACAATACTGTAAACGGAAAGTCAACGTTATCGTATATCGTAGCAGATATTGAAGTAGCTGGTACTGTTACGCCTCAAGCTGTTAACTACAATCAAAATGCAGTTGTTACAGTAGATCTTGATAACAAAGACGATATTGAAATTCGTGAGTTATATGTTGATGCAACTGAAGTTGGTGGTCCAAAGAAACTTAAAGTGGATCCTGAACTAAATGAAGTTACACTTAACATTGATCACAAAACGACAGCAGGTCAAAAGAAATTACCAATCGTTGCTGTTGACGCATTTGGAGGTACTCACAAAGGTGAAGTAACGCTTGAAGTGAAAGCGCGTACTTTTATTGGTGAAGCAGATTTTGATTGGGATGAAGCATTAATTTATTTCTTATTAACAGACCGTTTCTTTGATGGAGACTCATCGAATAACGATCCTTATGGAATGAATTATGATACAAAGTTACCTGGTGCTTACCAAGGTGGAGACTTTAAAGGGATTACGGAAAAGTTAGATTATCTTAAAGATTTAGGAATTAACACAATCTGGATCAATCCAATTGTAGAAAATATTAAGTACGATGTGCGTCATAGCACAACACCTTATATCACGCCTTACTATGGGTACCATGGTTATTGGGCAAGTGATTTTGAAAAGTTAAATCCGCATTTTGGTTCAATGGCAGATTTTCATGAGCTAATTGACGAAGCACATGCACGCGGCATGAAACTGATGATCGACGTTGTTTTAAACCATACTGGTTATGGATTAAAAATGGTTGACGGCGAACTAGCTGTTGATAAACGTCCTCCAGGTTATCCAACTGACGCAGAGCGTGAAAAATTCAGAGACATGTTACGTCAAGGTAAAGATGTTGGTAGTGCTACAGTTCGTGGTGAATTAGCTTCACTACCAGATTTAATTACAGAAGACCCAGCAGTTCGTAACCAAATTGTACAATGGCAAGTAGACTGGATTAATAAATCTCGCACAGCAAAAGGAAACACCATTGATTACTTCCGTGTTGATACAGTAAAACACGTAGAAGATACTACTTGGATGGCATTTAAGAACGAATTAACAAAAGTAATGCCAGAATTCAAAATGATTGGTGAATCTTGGGGTGCTTCACAAAATGATGATCATGGCTATCTAAATAGCGGGATGATGGACTCGTTATTAGACTTTGATTTTAAAAACTATGCGCGTAACTTTGCGAATGGTCAACTTGATCAAGTTCATAACACGCTAGTTGCAAGAAATAATAAGTTAACAAACAGTGCAACTTTAGGCCAATTTTTAGGAAGCCATGATGAGAATGGATTTTTAAGTTCTGTTGGTGGCGATAAAGGGAAACTAAAAATTGCATCTGCATTACAAATTACAGCTAAAGGTCAACCAGTTATTTATTATGGTGAGGAACTAGGATTATCTGGTGAGGCAAATTATCCTTATTATACTAATAGACCAAATATGCCTTGGGATAAGATAGCAGGAAATGATGTTCTTTCTCACTATCAAGAGCTACTAACATTTAGAGGTGCAAACTCAGAAATCTTTGCTAAAGGTGATCGTGTAAAATTAGCTGGGTCTGATAAAGAGAAGTATCAACTATTCTCAAGAAATTACAACGGTGAGTCTGTGTATGTAGGCTTAAACGTTGCTGAACAAGCCAAAGAAGTTACAGTTGCAGTAAGTTCTTCAGATGTAGTTGTAACAGATCATTATTCAGGTAATACATTTAATGCTGAGAATGGCGAAGTTACTTTTACAATTCCAGCAATGGCTGCAGGTGGTACAGTCCTTCTTACAGCTGAAGGTGGAACAATATTAGGAACTCAAAGCACATTAAGAGTTCATTACCAAAGAACAGACAATGATTATGCAAACTTAGGCTTATGGTTATGGGGAGACGTTGTAACAACTTCACAAGAATGGCCAAAAGGTACTCCATTTGGTAGTGAGTTAACAAGCTATGGAGTATATGCTGATATTGCAATTAAACCAAATGCTAAAGATTTCGGTTTAATTGTTCTAGATGTAACAAATGGAGATAAAGATGGTGGTAATAAAGAGTTTGAATTACCAGCGGGAACAACTGATATATGGTTAAAACAAGGATCAGACGAAGTATTCTTCAAGAATCCTGATCAAGAAGCAGGAATTCCTGAAGACACTCTAAGAGTTCATTATCAAAGAACGGACAACAACTTTTCAAACTTAGGCTTATGGACTTGGTTTGATGTAGCACAACCTTCTAGTAACTGGCCATCAGGCGGAACGCCGTTTGTTGCAGGTCAAACTACTGATTATGGTGCATATGTTGACATTCCGTTAAATACTGGGGCACAAAAAGTAGGCTTCCTAGTTTTAAACGTAACAAACGGAGATAAAGACGGCGGCGATAAAGTTGTTGAGCTATTCTCATCGGAAATTAATGAAGTTTGGATTAAACAAGGCTCTGACGAAGTATTCTATTGGGAACCTGTAGAGCTTCCTGAAAATACGGTTCGTATTCATTATGATAGAACTGATAAAAACTATGATGGATGGGCTGTATGGAATTGGGGAGATGTTGTTGCACCTTCAGAGGGTTGGCCAAATGGCGCAACTGATAAAGCTGGTGTAGGCAAATTTGGTGCTTACTACGACATTAGCTTAAATGAAGCGGCACAAGAAATCAAATTCCTTTTTGTAAATAAAATTGGTGGCGCACAAACTAGAGATTACAAATTTGAGTTATTGGCTCAATATAAAGAAATCTTTATGAAAGATGGAGACGACAAAGTTTACACAAATCCGTTTGGTGCAGTACCGATTGCTCTGATTTCAGGGGAATTACTATCTGACAAGAAAATTAGTTTAGTTTTCTCGAAAACAGAAGGTTTGGATGTAGATGCTTTGAAAGAGGAAATGACAATTGTGGATAAAGACGGTAGCGCAGTAACTTTTGATAACATAACAATTGAGGATGATAAGCGAGTTACAATTCATGGTGAATTCGATTTAGATCAAGCCCCATTTGCTATCACGTATGGTGAAAGAACAGTATCTGCAAAGGCAGGCTGGAGATTGATCGATGAAATGTACGGCTACGATGGTGAGCTTGGTGCCAAACTTCATGCTGATGGAACGGCTACGTTAAAATTATGGTCTCCTAAAGCAGATAGCGTTTCGGTCGTATTATATGACAAAGACGATCAATATACGGTTGTAAAAGAAAATATTCCGATGACTCTTGGCGATCGTGGTGTTTGGTCTGTAACGCTTGATAAAGAAAATACAGGAATTGATAGGTTAAAAGGTTTCTTCTACCATTTCAGTATTACTCATGGGGATGAGACGAAATTAGCGCTTGACCCTTATGCAAAATCAATGGCGGCTTGGAATTCAGCTGACGCAAATGATGCTTATCCTTATGGAAAAGCAGCGATCATTGATTTATCTGAGATTGGACCAAAGTTAGATTTTGCTAATATACCTGGATACGAAAAACGTGAAGATGCGATCATTTACGAAATTCATGTTCGTGACTTTACATCTGATCCAAACATTGCAGATGATCTAAAAGCTCAATTTGGTACATTCGCTTCATTTATTGAGAAATTAGATTACATTGAAGAGATGGGTGTTACACACGTTCAATTATTACCAGTTATGAGTTATTTCTTTAGTGATGAATTCAATAACGGTGAAAGAATGCTAGAATATGCATCTACAAACACAAATTACAACTGGGGTTACGACCCACACAGTTACTTCTCACTTTCAGGGATGTATTCAGAAAATCCGAATGATCCTGAGTTGAGAGTAAAAGAATTTAAGAATTTAATTAACGAAATTCATAGCCGTGGCATGGGAGTAATCCTTGATGTTGTTTACAACCATACTGCAAGAGTAGGGATCTTTGAAGACCTAGTTCCTAACTACTATCACTTCATGGATGCTGATGGTACGTCGAGAACAAGCTTTGGTGGTGGCCGTTTAGGTACAACACACAAAATGGCAAGAAGAATTCTTGTAGACTCAATCCTTCATTGGGTGAATGAGTATAAAGTTGATGGTTTCCGTTTTGATATGATGGGTGACCATGATGCCGAAAGTATTCAAATTGCATTTGACAAAGCAAAAGCAATTAATCCGAACATTGTAATGATCGGTGAAGGTTGGAGAACGTTTGCTGGTGACGAGGGAGACCCTGTTCAAGCAGCTGACCAAGATTGGATGCAATACACAGAAGCGGTAGGTAGCTTCTCTGATGAATTCAGAAATGAATTAAAATCTGGTTTCGGTAGTGAAGGTCAACCTAGATTTATCACAGATGGTGCACGTAATGTTCAACAAATATTTGATAACATCAAAGCACAACCACATAACTTTGTGGCTGATCAACCAGGTGATGTTGTCCCTTATATCGAAGCGCATGACAATCTAACTGTATATGATGTTATTGCACAATCAATTAAGAAAGACCCAGCAATTCCTGCAAATGATTTAGAAATTCATAAGCGTATCAGAATTGGTAATGCAATGGTGTTAACGGCACAAGGAACAGCATTTATCCATGCTGGTCAAGAATTTGGTCGTACGAAGCAATGGTTAGCTCCAGCTGAAACGGAGCCATACAAATCTACGTACATGGTAGACCAAGATGGTAATCCTTTCGAGAACCCATACTTCATCCATGACTCTTATGACTCTTCAGATATCATTAACAGAATTGATTGGGAAAAAGCGACAAATGCTGAAAAGTATCCTATCAATAACGTAACTCGTGAGTACACGCAAGGTCTGATTGAATTAAGAAGATCAACAGATGCATTTAGACTTGGCTCAAAACAGTTAGTAGATCAAAATGTAACATTAATTAAAGCTCCAGAAGTTAAAACCAACGACAAAGTAATTGCATACCGCAATCAAGCAACAAACGGAGATGCATATTATGTATTTGTCAATGCTGATATGACTTCTAGAACATTTACAATTGGTAAAGATTTATCTGGTGGAATTGTTTTAGTAGACAATGACGAGGCTGGTATTGTTGAAGTTAAAGAAAGAACAGGATTTACTTTAACAGGTGAGAAGATTACAGTAGATGCCTTAACGACTGTTGTCATTAAGCAAGCTGCTCCAGTAAAACCATCACCAGTTACTCCAGTTCCAACACCAAGACCTGGAGATCAAGTAATTGTAAACAATCCACAAGCTGATAAAGGTAAGATTGCTGTTCCGGTAGCACAAGGGACAAAACAAGTATTGTTACCTGCAAATGCTGCAGTAATTGATGGCAAGAACTCACTACAAGTAACAAATGAGAAGTTAACTGCAGATGTTCCAGGAGCCGTTTTAAAACAATTACAAGAGTTAGCTAAAGGCAAGGAAAATGCAAACATTGCTTTCTCATTCAACAAGGTTGAGGATGCAACAGTAGCTACTTTAACAAATGCAGCTGCAACGAAAGCAAAAGCAAAAGTGAAAGCAGCTGGTGAAGTATATGACTTTACTCTAGCTATAGTTGATAAAGATGGTAAGGTAACGAAACTAACAAGCTTCTCTGAACCAATTACGATTAGCCTAGCTGTTTCTGAAACTGCTAACAAGAAATTAATTGGTGTCTACAATATTAAAGATGACGGAACGTTAGTTTACGTAGGTGGTAAGGTTAAGGATGGTAAGATTACTGCTGAACTTTCACACTTTAGTAAATATGCAGTTCTAGAATTTGACAAAGAATTTAAGGACGTTAAATCAGGATATTGGGCACATGATGTAATTAAAGAGATGTCAGCGAAGCACATTGTTCAAGGAATTGATGCCGAAAACTTTGCACCAACACGTAATGTAACAAGAGCTGAATTTGCAGCATTAATTGTTAGAGCGTTGGGAATAGAGGCTTCAAGCAATGATGTTACTTTCAAAGATATTGCTTCTACCAAGTGGTATGCATCTGCTGTCGCTGCTGCGTCTCAAGCAGGAATTGTTAACGGTAAGAGTGCTACACGCTTCGCTCCAGAAGAAACTATTTCTCGCGAAGAGATGGCCACTATGATTGTTCGTGCCTACGAATATGCTCAAAGTCAGCAATTAGCTGAAGTGAACGATGCTACATTTACTGATCTTAGCAATGCAAGTAGCTGGTCAAAAGATTACATTAATCAAGCTGCTCACTTAGGTCTAGTAAACGGTCGTGCGAATAACCGCTTTGCTCCACTTGGTTTTACACAAAGAGCAGAGAGTGTTCAAGTGATTGCTAATCTATTAAACTTACTAAACTAATTTCTACTAAAAAGGAGGAGACCATAAGCTTTGATGCTGTGGTCTTTTTCTTTTTTCAAATAATTATGGAAATTTCCATAAAATATAGGTATAGTAGTAATTAATAGAATATTAATATACTTTTTAAAGAAAAATGAAAAAAAGATGAGGTGTAGCTTCTTGTTTCAGACTATTAGAAATATCTACAAGGTAGGAGAATTAAGAAATAAAATTATTTTTACCTTACTCATGTTAGTAGTTTTTAGAATTGGAGCCTTCATTCCAGTACCAGGAGCAAATGCAGAAGTTTTACAATTCCAAGATCAAATGAATGCATTTGGTTTTCTTAATACGTTCGGTGGCGGAGCGTTAGAAAACTTCTCTATTTTCGCAATGGGAATTATGCCATATATTACAGCGTCAATTATCGTACAATTATTGCAGATGGATGTTGTTCCGAAATTTGCTGAATGGGCAAAACAAGGGGAAGCTGGTAGACGTAAGTTAGCACAGATTACTCGATATGGAACAATTGTATTAGGTTTTATTCAGGCAATTGGAATGTCAATTGGGTTTAATCGTTTAATGCCAGGATTAATTCCTAATCCTAGTATTGGAAAGTATATATTTATCGCTTTAGTTTTAACAGCGGGTACAGCCTTTTTAATGTGGTTAGGTGAGCAGATTACTGCTAAAGGTGTAGGCAATGGTATTTCTATCATTATCTTTGGGGGTATTGCAGCGGCAATTCCTAATGCTGTCAATCAAGTGTATGCGACTCAAATTCAAAATGCTGGCGACCTATTATTTATAAATATTGTTAAAGTTGCTTTACTACTTTTAGTAGTGTTATTGATTGTTGTTGGTGTAATCTACGTTCAACAAGCGTTACGTAAAATTCCAGTCCAGTATGCGAAGAAGATTGTTGCGGGACGTCCTCAAGGTGGAGGTTCAACACACCTACCATTAAAAGTAAATGCTGCAGGGGTTATTCCAGTTATTTTTGCAATGTCATTATTTATCTTTCCTCCAACTGTTGCTGGCTTTATTGGTGATGGTAATGCGATTGCAAGTTGGATTACAGCAAACTTCACGTATCAAAAGCCGTTTGGTGCTGCCGTTTATGCTGCATTAATTATTGGGTTCACATACTTCTATACTTTTATCCAGGTAAATCCTGAACAAATGGCAGAAAATCTGAAAAAACAAGGTGGCTATATTCCGGGAATTCGCCCTGGAAAAACAACACAAGAATATGTGACAAGAATTTTATACCGTCTAACATTTGTTGGTGCATTATTCTTAACGGCTATCTCTCTTATTCCAGTAGTGTTCACTGTTTTTATGCAACTTCCAGCTGCCGTACAAATAGGTGGAACTGGCTTACTGATCGTTGTAGGTGTAGCATTGGATACAATGAAACAAATTGAAAGTAACTTAATTAAGCGTCATTATAAAGGGTTTATTAAGAAAATATCTTAAAATACAAAAAGTCCAACATTAGTTGGACTTTTTGCTATTTTAAAACCCATTTGTAACAAGAGCCATTAATTCTTTAAGGTGGTCTTTTTTTGTCTGTTCAAATTGTTCTTTGATTGGTAAAGCTTTTTCTGCTGAGTAGCCTTGTTTTATAAGTTCTTGTTCAAGTTGTTTATACATATCGGTGAAGCTAAGATTTATTTGTTCTTCTAATTGTTTTAGTTTTGGATAGTAGTTCCTATAAAAATATAAGTATGAGATTGGCTCATCATTTTCTTTTTTGGTTACGTAATCTTCATAAACAATTTTAATAAGCGATGAGATTTCTTCTAGTGCATCTGCTTGTAAAACTTCAAATTGTTCTAGATAAGGTTCCTTGATCTGCTCGCTAGTAAGTGGGGAGACATACTCCTTATTAGTATTTGCTAAGAATTCTGTTGGAACTCCATGAGTCTCTGCCGCATTTAAAGGTATGTTTTTTTCAGCTTGAAATTCAATAGTTTCAGTTGATTTCTCGCTAGTAACATTTAAATGATGTTCAGCAGCTGCTACAACAAATCCTAGAATTAAAATCAGTACACCGCCATATAAGTATTTCAAAACAAGTTCCCTCCAGCAATAGTTGTAGTATGCAGTATTGACAAACATGCTGGATAACACACGTAAGGTTACATAAAATTACTGTCTTCTGCTTCTTCCATAATATAAGTGTATAAAGTGTTAATAACTTCCACAAATTACCTATAAATGTTATCTGTTATCAGATCATAGTGAGGTGATTAACGAATGAAAGTTGGCATTCGAGAGGTTTTTATGATTATTTATGTTTTCATCTGTTTGTTATTACTCGAAGCATGGCATCGATCTAGTTTCAATAATGTTTTCACTTGGATATCTGAAAAACCATATGTAGTGTTTTTAAATTTTCTAATCTTAACTTCTGGTGTGTTCCTACTTTTGGCGCTTACAGGTAGGCGCAGGTTGTCATTGTGGTTAGTAACTGTTAGCATGCTAACTCTCTTTACAATCAGTAGGGTGAAAATGAGTCTAAAGGGAGAGCCATTACTTCCATGGGACGTCTTTTTGGGTAATGAAGCAGCCAATATAAGAGAGTATTTTATCCTTATGGCCTGGGAGGATATCGTACTATTATTACTCTTCTTGATTTTCTTGGTAGTTACACCACTATTTTTCAGACCTGAATTACTATCAGTTAGATCACGAATTGCTGTTTTATTGGTTCCGTTAATAGTTTTTTCCTTGCTGTATTTTGAAAAGCCTTTTTCGCTGCTTGAGGTGGGTGAGGTCAATCACGTATTTTGGGATCAAAGTATTACTTATCAAAGGAATGGAGTGCAGGTGGGGTTCCTTAATACCTTACAGTTATTAAAGATTGAACCACCGAAGGGATATGCGAAGGAAACGTTAGAAAGTCTATTAGGTAAATTGGAGAGCGGGCAATCACCGAACGATATGAAGCCAAATATTATTATTGTAATGAATGAAGCGTTTTGGGACCCGACAAGGCTTCCTAATTTAGAATTTAATGAGGATCCAATGCCTTTTTTTCGTAGTTTACAACAAAGCCACAATTCAGGTGAATTGATTGTTCCTGTTTTTGGAGGTAGTACAGCAAATACTGAGTTTGAAGTATTAACTGCGAGTAGTATGCAATTCTTGCCTCAAGGTTCGATTCCATACTCGCAATACGTTTTAAGGCCACTTCCATCGATTGCTTCTATTTTGAGAAATGATGGATATGACACTGTAGCTGTTCATAACTATCATAATTGGTTTTATCGTCGAGACCAAGTTTATGAGTATTTTGGTTTTGATCGGTTTATTAGCCAAAGTTTCTTTGAAAATCCTGAGTATCGTCGGGACTTTATTTCAGATAAGGAAATGACAAAACAAATTATTCAGCAACATCAACGTGCGGATAAGCCACTGTTTGTTTTTGCTGTGACCATGCAAAACCACGGTCCGTATAACGCGAGGCATTATCCTGAAGACCGAATAACTGTTACGGGTAATATTTCTGAGGATATGATGAAAGCTATCAATACGTATGCAACCGGAGTTAAAGACGCAGACGACTCGTTGCAATTACTAGTACATTATTTTGAAAAAATTGAAGAACCCACCGTTGTTGTTTTTTTTGGTGACCACTTACCTTATTTAGGTGCAGGTTACAGAGGATATACAGAGACAGATTATATTAGCGATGCTAATCTAGATTTATGGAGTAAAGAGGAATATGAAAAAATGTATAGTGTTCCATTTGTTATTTGGGATAAATTTTCTGAAGCAAAAGAAAGAAATCAAAAGTTGAGTAGTTCACTCTTAATGCCTTATCTTTTAGAAAACTATAACAAACCACAAACTCCTTTAGTTAAATATCTTAATCAAATGTTTATGGAAGATGGCAATGTATTTTCTGTTAGAGAAGGAGAAAATACACATTCAATTGAGGCGGTAAATCACTACGCGCTACTACAATATGACCAGCTTTTTGGCGAGGTATATGCGTTAAACGAACAGGAAAAAGGGGATATTGTCAGCGAGCACTATCAACTAGGTGGTCCATCTTTAGTCATTAAAGATGTAGAAATTCAAAGTGGAACTGATCCTTTAATACTAGTAGAAGGAGAAAACTTCACATATAAAACAAAGGTTTATCTTGAGGGTAATGTCTTGCCAACAACCTTTCATACGGCACGGTTAATTGCTGCTGAATTGCCGAGCAAATACGTGGACGACTCTGAAGGCCTTTCTGTGAAGGTAGCAATCATGGACTCGAAAAATCGAGAGTTAGCATCATCTAGCATAGTAACGATAAACTAAATTGGTTACCGCAATTTACTAAAATGATATTACCGCTACTTAGCTTCAATTTGTGTTATGATGTTAACTGTATGCTTAAGGCAACTATATAACTAAAACGATGGTAGGTGTACCATGGGGATATATGTAAAGTTGGTAGCGGTAGTCTGTTTTACTTTTTTTATGATACTAGCAGGACAATTTCATTGGAAGCAACAAGCGAATGAAATGGCTGTTTATGCAGAAAGTCAAAATTTTAATAAAATAAATAATGTTATGCAGTCTGATAGGAAAGATACTTCTTCAGGGGCGTTGAAGTATTCAGAACTTATATTAGATTA
Source organism: Anaerobacillus alkaliphilus (assembly GCF_004116265.1). Classification (NCBI taxonomy): domain Bacteria; kingdom Bacillati; phylum Bacillota; class Bacilli; order Caryophanales; family Bacillaceae; genus Anaerobacillus; species Anaerobacillus alkaliphilus. Next base: position 94,987 of record NZ_QOUX01000032.1, read on the forward strand.
CGAAGACCAGTTTGTGAATGTTATTGTCAACTATAAAGAAGCTGTAAACGAGCAGTTGCTAAAAGCTGAGAATGCCTATTTTCAGAAAATCATACCCGAACCAAATGAATTTCGAAATTTTGTAGTTTTCCAAATGAATGAATTTGACTCTATTTATAACTCTTCGGAAGAGGAGTACCTTAAAATTTACGAAGAACTTGTAACTACTCTAGTAGACAATGGCTATTCCGAAAGTGATACTTTCTTATACTTGCTATTATTTGAAGAAATTTCAGTTGATACGCAAATGAAGTTTGTTGCACAACTTATTTCTTTTCAAGAGTAAAAACCTCGTTATTACTATTAGTTAACGGGGTTTTATTTTTTTGAAATAGTGATGAACGTGTAAGGTAACAACGTACTTTTACAATTTTGTCAAATCATCGACAATAAATAGTCCAAATATTGGGCATCTAGTACCTTGTTATTTTTTCATAGAAAGATTATCTTAAAAAGGTATATGAAGAAAAAGTCTATTAAGTTATTCGACAAATTAGGCAATATGTCACTATGAGGAATATTTTTCTAGTAATATTATTTAGTGGAATCTTTTCAAATAGATTGCTATCTATTTAACAATCTATTAAGATAATAGTAATAGAAAATGGGTTTATATACATATACCATTTTACAATTCTATTGCTTTTATCCAACTTTAGTAGGTCGAGCCCGAAATACATTTAATGTAGGGTATTAAAATATTTTATGAGGTGAAAGAAAAGAATGAAAAAGTTTCCTTTTAGTAAAAAAGCTATTAATGTAATGATAGCAACAGCGTTAGTTGTAACACCATTGGCTTCACTTGCTCCAGTAACTGGGACAGCGGTGGTAGAGGCTGCAGAACTAACACAAGATGAGAAAATTGCTCAATATGTGAGCCGTCTAGTGACTGCTTATAACTACATGACACCGGAAGAAAAGGCAATTGTTAAAGATGTTCGTTTAGCTTTAGATGAACTTGAGGAAGCTAAGTGGATTGAAATTGTTGGACAAGATGTATTCAATAAAGCTGCTGAAAAAGATGGCGTTACTGAAGCACAATTATTAGTAGCTATAAAGGATATTTCAGGATTATTAAGTGCTACAAATGTCGGTGATAAAGAAGTTTATGTAAAAGCTAGCATTGATAGTTTCCGTACCAAAAATAGAGATCTATTCCATGCATTATTTGGTAATGCAGTAACTGTTGATACGGTTATTAATTTTGCAGTGGACTTTGAAAATCGTTTCTTTATTGAGTTAGGTGCTGCAACACTACTTAACACAGCTCAAAATGTGGAAGAAGTAGCTTTAGCAACTGTTATCTATCTAGTTGATGGTACTAACGCAAAATATAAAGAATTCGATGGCATCCTTTTCACAAACCTAGGATTAGGCGTTGCTGACTTATTTGATATTACTAGAGCTGTTAGAGATGAAGTTGACGCTGAAAATAATGTACGTGACATTGTTATTCAAGCAGGTGTTAGAGGGAAAGTAACTACAAATGCTTCAGATGCTATTACAGTAGGAACTACGAGAGACCTAACATTTAATCTTACTGTAGGAGAGAGTAATCTTACATTAGGTACGAAAGTTCAATGGGCATCTTCAAATACAGCTGTAGCAACAGTGGTAGGAAACAAACTTGAAGCGAAAACTGCAGGTACTACTACAGTTACTGCTAAGCTTTTAAACTTAGAAGTGTTGAGTAAAGAGGTAACGGTAAGTGCTTCGGGTACAACGCCACCTCCTGGACCAGGACCAACGCCAGTACCGCCAGGACCAACGCCAGCACCAGGTGTGGTAGCTCCAATTCTTCCGCCAGTAACTCCAGGTGTTACAATTATTGATACTGGTAAGCTTGAAGAAGCACTAAAAGGTCAAGAAAAAGTTGAAGTTGTAAGAGTTACAATTGAAGCTGGAGCTGGACAAGTAGCTCAAGCAAAAATTCCAAATGCTGCAATTGCTGTAATTGCTGCGAAGAACCCTAATGCTAAGGTAGAAGTAGCTTCGAAAGAAGGAACTCTACGTCTTCCAGTAGCTGAAGTTAGTAATGCAAAACTTGCTGCAGCTCTTGGTGTAGCAGCTGGTACTGAGATTGAAATTACAGTTTCAGTAAACAAGGTAGAAGATACTAAGGGTGTAGTAACTAAAAATAAATTAAAAACTGTTTCTAACGTAGTAGAATTCAAGATTCATGCTACTGCTGGTGAAAAGACAGTTGAAGTGAACCGTTTCAGTCAATATCTTGAAAGAGAAATTTCTGGCGATGCAAACTTTAATGCTGCAAAATCTTCTGTAGTTCGTTTAAATGACGACGGTACGTTTACAGCTGTTCCTTCTGTATTCAAAGGTGACAAAGCCGTATTTAAGAGCTTCTCTAACAGTAAATATGCTGTAGTAGAAAACGAAGTAACATTCTCAGATGTAGCTACTGGGAAACCAGGTGCTTGGGCAAAAGCTACAATTGAGAAGTTAGGTTCTAAATATATTGTTCAAGGTAAAGCTAACGGTAAGTTTGATCCAATTGCAACAACAACTCGTGCAGAGTTTGCTACTTTATTAACTCGTAGCTTAGGTTTATCTACTACTGCTACTTATAAAGGACAATTCTCAGATGTTAAAGGTACTGAGTGGTTTGCAAAAGACTTAATGGCTGCTGTTGAAGCTGGTATTATTAAAGGACATGCTAATGGTACATTTGGTTACAATGACCCTGTAACTCGTGAAGAGGCTGCTGTCATGATTACACGTGCTCTTAACCTAGTAAACTTTGATAAGGACGGGTTAGATACTACTAAAGATTTAACTAAGTTCCAAGACGCAGATAAAGTAGCTCCGTGGGCTAAGAGTTCGGTAACTACTCTAGTTCAACTAGGTATTACTGAAGGACGTCCTAATGGATTTGCTCCTAAAGCAGGTACACAACGTGCTGAAATGGCGACACTTCTAGAGCGCTTCTTAGTTAAAGTTAACTTCATGAACTAGTTAAAATATAATTAAACCTCCTAACCTATGGTTAGGAGGTTTTTGCTTTAAGTACTAAGCACACTACTTTCAGAGAGTAATGTTTAAAACATAAAAAATATCCACAAAGAATCAATTTCTTTGTGGATAATCATTATTTATCTCGCCTTCAACACCACAAACTCCAACTTATCAACAGAAGCCTTCGCGCCATCCACAGTTCCGTTACCGGTTGCTACTTCATAGCTTCCTTCAGGCAACGTCACTTCTACAGCTTCTTCTCCTGCGTTCATGACGATTACGAAACGGTCACCATCTGCAGAGCGCTCAAACACGATATGTTTAGAGCCTTGAGCTGCTTCTAGGAAGTTAAATGAACCATCGCGTAATGCGCGGTTTTCTTTACGTAATCTAATCATTGTTTTATAGAAGTCAAATAGCTCATGATCTTGTTTTTCTGTATCCCACACCATTGGCTTGCGGCAATCAGGATCGTTACCACCATTCATACCGATCTCGTCTCCGTAATAGATACAAGGAGCACCCATGTACGTTAATTGGAATGTAGCAGCAAGTTTCATACGCTTTTTATCGTCATTACAAATTGTCAACAAACGAGCAGTATCATGCGAGTCTAACAAGTTAAACGCTACTTCATTTACATTTAACGGATACGCTAAGTACATTGCGTCTAAACGTCCCATAAACTGTTCAGCATCAATGACATCCTTGCAGAAGAACTCTAAGATTGAGTTTGTTACTGGGTAGTTCATCACTGCGTCAAACTGATCTCCTTGTAACCAAGGAAGTGAGTTGTGCCAGATTTCCCCTAAAATATAGGCTTCAGGGTTCGCTTTTTTCACGACTTGGCGGAATTCACGCCAGAATTGGTGATCAACTTCGTTTGCTACATCAAGTCTCCAGCCGTCACAACCAATGTCTTCGATCCAATAGCGTGCAACCTCTAAAAGGTATTCCTTTACTTCAGGATGCTCAGTGTTTAGCTTTGGCATTTGTCCAGTAAAAGCAAATGTATGATAGTTTGGCTTCGGGTCACCCACAACCGGAAACTCACGAATATAGAACCAATCTTTGTACTTGGAAGCTTCACCATTTTCCACAACATCCTGGAATGGTCCGAAGAAATACCCAGAGTGATTAAATACTGCATCGAGCATTACTTTAATGCCTTTTTCATGACATTTATCAACAAGCGTTTTCGCTAGGTCATTATCTCCAAAATGTGGGTCAACCTTCATATAATCAACCGTGTCATACTTATGGTTCGTTGTTGCTTCAAAAATTGGTGTGAAATAAATACAATTAATCCCTAACTCAACTAAGTGGTCTAGGTGATCAATCACCCCTTGCAAGTCACCACCGAAGAAATTATCACGTTCAGGCGTTCCTTCTTCCCATGAGTCAATGTTTTCAGGATCATTTGATGTATCACCATTACCAAAACGCTCAGGGAAGATTTGATAAAAAATTGCATCCTTCACCCATTGCGGTGGTTTGTTGACATCGATGGCATTTAAAAATGGATATTCAAATAGACCAGTCGCAAACAAGACCGTTGCATCATCAAATTGCTTGTCAGTAACAAAACCAACTTCATTCATCCCAACCGATTGATCCCCTTTAATGAATTGGAACATATAGGCAAATCGGCGATGCTCAGGTGAAGCTTCTGCTTGGTAGTAGTCAAAAAGTGTATCACTGGCAATCTTTTTCATTTCAACTTTTGTGAAGCCGGTTTCATGAAGATTGTACTTATCACAATGAAGTAGAAACACTTGGTCCATGTCATCACGCTTCGTACGGATGCGGATATGTACCGTGTTTTCGTCGTATGCATACGCATAATTCGATTTTGGGCGGTGGTAAATAGCTTCTAATAACATAGGAATGACCTCCTTAGAATAATATCCATTTGCTAGTATTAACACTTATTAGAAATAATCTACATTACTACCTTTGTGCAAACGATTTCGCAAAATAGGTATAAAAAAACAACCAAGGTTTCTTAGGCTGAAACGAGGTTGTACCTTCTGGTAGCAGTGCCTTCTAATTTTATAATTAAATTATAACAACTACAGATTTTTTTGTTAAGTAAATTTTTATTAATTTTAAAAAGTTTGTTGTTTTCGCGAAAATACCAAAAACTGGATTTTCATACAAGATACTAAGAATTCACCACTAATTTAGTAAGTATTGCTTTTTTCTTACTAAATTTATTGGCTACTATCTTCATCTAGGGTATTTTTTCGATTATATTGGGTAAAAAAGCGAGTAACCGCAGGAGCAATGTGTACGAAAAGAGCCTTTAAAAAAGAGTATCCCACCCTTGTTCTGTTTTCGTCCCTTAGTGTCATAGTCCTAAGAGGATGGGATGTTTGAGGAGGACTATGGTACTAAAGGACGGAAAGCGGCCAAGTAATTGAGTATGGCGATTAGAAATTTGATCTAAGTCGAAAATACGCTTGCTGCTACAATTTCCTTTGATATTTAGTTTTCTATACGATTTCATTTTATTTGTTCAATATAGTAATTTCAACAGAATTTTACAAGAATTACTGGGTATTTCGTACGATTTCACACGAATGACATAAATCAACATTTTTGGACAATTTCCCTCGACAATTATCGTCCTATAGATGTTTACGAAGATACTTTAACAATAATTCGTCACTTTGAATATTTTCTAGTTGTTGTTCTTCCATTTTTCTTCTTAACTCATCGTACTTCTTATTCAATGAGACTAGCTGTGCTTCGATAGTAGAGTGTTGGCGTTTATTTATAATAATTCGTTGCACGACTCTTCCTCCTCTAAGCAAGTGCCTTTTCTTTAGGAGTGTCGGTTCGTTTCTTTTGTAAAAATTCGATACTATCTACAATGACTTCGGTTACGTACATTTTTATTTGGTCTTTATTTTCATAGCTTCGAGTCTGTAGGCGGCCAGATAAAGCGACTAATGAGCCTTTGTCGCAGTAGCTTGCAATATTTTCTGCAGTTCTACGAAATGAGACGCATGGTACGAAATCTGCTTCATATGTTCCTTCTGCATTCTTGAAAGAACGTTTAACTGCTAAGTGGAACGAGGTGACACCAATTCCTTCGCTAGAGTAATGTAGTTCAGGTTCTTTAACTAGTCTACCAGTGAGAATAACTTGATTCATGAAAAGCCTCCTCTTTAACAGTGATAGATAAATTTAGCTTCAAATTCTTCTCCTTCAACAAAGAGTGCATAATTGTCCATTTTTGGACATTGAAAATAGGTTAAAACTCTTGAAGTTACTACATGATCGTTTGGGATTTTACTAATAAAGGATGGATAGCTACTCCAACGATAGTCTTTTAATTCCTGACTATGACCAATTGAAGCAAGATGAATTGATCTACTAGCCTTAAGAAAACTAGCGACAGAATCAATTAATGTAGCAAAATCATGATGTGTTGGTTCGAGCAAGCATGGATACTTATCTTGAAAATAGTGGAGATACTCGGAGTTAATAGAAGTAATCACATCTTGCAGAGGTACATGAATTGTTTCTATTAATAGGTGAACTTGGTGTGAAGTGAGGCAGTATGAATGAAGGTAAAAGGGAAATTGGTAACGAACATTTTCTACACTTGATAAATAATAAATATAATCCTTTTCATCAAAAAAAATGCTCTCATTCCACGTGCCAAAGCAACTGACATGATATATGGCTCCTGGAAACCAAACAGGGTGTTTTTTTACCATTCAAAAGCTCCATTCAGGATGAAAAGTTTGATAAAATAGAAGTAATTGTCGAGGAAGTGCTGTTTTTGAAGAAGAGAGTCGAAGCTAAGAATATTTTAACGGAAGATTTATCCAATAACAAGATGATTTTTTTAAAAATAAGGAGAATTTATGGACATTTTATATATAGGAATTGGGGCAATTATCGTCATTTCTTTTATAGCAATTTATGTGATTGCAAAAATGGTAGGAACAGAAAAACTAGTTGGTCGAGCTATTCTTTCTTTTAGTCTGCTCCTTGCATTTGTTGGAGGTGGAGTTTACGTATATTTGGGTGGCAACCCATTTACAAAAGAGGAAGTAGAAGAAGTAATTACAGAGGAAAAGCCTTACGTTGTAAAGGCGAATGATCAGGTTACCTATTTTCCAACGTTCTCAGAGGCAGTAGCCTTTTCAAGATCTCTGGGAAGTCCTGTCCCGGTTTATTTCTTCGAAACCTTGGCTTGGGATGAAACGAATGATATTCCGTCGACAATCATTCAGGTGCCTTTAATCTTACAGTTACCGGAATTAGCTAGGGGCTCGGAAGTCACTAGTTTAACAATGTTGCTAAACTATGCTGGAGTTAAAGTGCGCAAGCTAGAACTAGCTGCATTAATTAGGAAGGATCAAACACCATTAAGTAGAGACGGTGAGAGGATTTTTTACGGGCATCCCAATGACGGGTTTGTAGGAAACATCTATTCAACAAACCAGCCAGGAATAGGTGTTTTTCACAAGCCGATTCTAGAGTTAGCAGAAAATTTTTTGCCTGAAAAAATGGTGGATATGACTGGAGCTGAGTTTGAAGATATTTTACATCCGATCCATCAGGGAATTCCTGTTTGGGCACTTATTCATACTCAATTTAGAACCTTGCCAGAGAGTTCCTTTCAAAAAATAGTGACACCATCAGGGGAAATTGAGGTAACTCCTTACCAGCATGCCGTGCTTATTACGGGTTTCGACGAAAGATACGTTTATTTTAACGACCCAACATCAAAAGAAGTAAATCGCCCAATTTTAAAGGAACAATTTAAGGCTGCTTGGCAACAAATGGGGAGCCAAGCAATTTCATACGTAAAATAGTTAAAATAATTTTCGACAAAGCTGTTTTTTTCCTTAGGATATTTTGTTGATTAAAAACTTTTGAGTTAAAAATTTCTATGGAAAAACAGTAAAATTGCCGTTTGAAAATTGTCGAAATTGAAAAAACAAAATAGTTTGACTACGTTTTCATCCGTTGCTATAGTTAAATTGTGGATGAATTACCACATGATTTTAAACACGAAGGGAATGTGTAAGTATGTTAGGAAAAGTAAAATGGTTTAACGCAGAAAAAGGTTTTGGATTTATCGAGCGCGAAGACGGAGACGATGTATTCGTTCACTTCTCAGCTATCAACTCTGACGGATTCAAAACATTAGAAGAAGGACAAGAAGTTGAATTTGAAATCGTTGAAGGAGCTCGCGGACCTCAAGCTGCAAACGTTGTAAAGCGCTAGGCCACATTCCCAATTTGGTAAGTTATTATAAAAAGTAATTTTTTTACTATAGCACTAAGTAAGGGAAATGAATATGAGCAATAAAACCCTGTCAATGACAGGGTTTTTTATTTAAAGGCTCTTTTCATAAACATTTTGTCTTTTTACCCTAAAGTAATCGGAAAAATACACTAGATGAAGATATCAGCTAATTATGAAAGAAAAGAGCAATACATACTATCCGGCTTTTGGGATTTTTACGAAAGCAATAAACTTTGCGAAAACAGCTTTATTTAAAAAAATAATTCACCAATTCTTCACCGGTAAGCGGTCTAAATAGGACTTTTTTTCCATAAATATGTGAAAACTATTAGTGAATAATAAGTTTGCTGTTTCAGTTAGGCTGTTTTCGTTGTTTGACATGTATCTTAATAGCAATTGTGGTTTTTCCACAAGTTTACGGAAAGAGCCTTAAGAGTTAACGTATTGTTCACAATTTCCAATTTTTTTTTAGGATTAAGAAGGTTTTAAAGGATTCTGGCAAGGGTATGTAGAATATTAGATACATAAGAGAAAGGAGGAGTTTATATGAACTTTAACATTCGTGGTGAAAACATTGAAGTAACTCCAGCAATTAGGAATTACGTAGAGAAGAAGGTGGGCAAGCTTGAGAGGTATTTCGACGAGACCCCAACTTCACCAGTTCATGTAAACCTGCAAGTAATCAACAACCAGCAGATCATTGAAATCACTATTCCAATGCCTCAATTACTTTTAAGAGCTGAGGAAACTCATACTGATATGTATGCAGCGATTGATCTTGTTGTTGAAAAGCTTGAAAGGCAAATTCGCAAGCATAAAACAAAGGTAAATAGAAAATTCCGTCAAGAAGGCAGTTTAAAATATATGTTCCGCAGTGAAGTGGAAAATGTACCGACTTTTGAAGATGAAGATGAACTAGAAATCGTTCGTACGAAGCGCTTTTCATTAAAGCCAATGGACGCTGAAGAAGCAATTCTTCAAATGGATATGCTAGGTCACAACTTCTTCGTATTCGCCAATTCTGTAAATGGCGATACAAACGTAGTATACCGTCGTAAAGATGGCCGTTATGGCATTATTGAACCACAATAAACATACGATTTATAGAGGGCGCAGCAGTAGCTGTGCTCTCTTTTCATACATACTATAGCTTGTACACTCCAATCCTTGTATCAAACACTCTAAACTGTTAAAATTAAAGCGGAGTCTTGAAATCAGGAAATTATTTACTTATACCATATTCGCAAGTTTTTCTACAAAAGAAAGGGAATTTATTTTCCCGTAAAGGAGAGCAGTCTAAATGATAGGTTTTCTGAAAAAAGTGATTGGTGATCCGAGCCAACGTCAATTGAAAAAAATGCAAAAGACTGTGGATCAAATCGAAGCTCTCGAAAGCGACTTCGCCAAGCTTTCAGATGATGGTCTACGTCAAAAAACAGAAGAATTCAAAAAACGTTTCCAAGACGGCGAATCGTTAGAAGCTATTTTGCCAGAGGCATTTGCTGTTGTACGTGAAGGATCTAAACGTGTATTGAATATGCGCCATTATCCAGTGCAGTTACTTGGGGGAATTGTTCTACACGAAGGAAATATCTCGGAGATGAAGACAGGGGAAGGGAAAACGTTAGTAGCGACACTTCCAGTTTATTTAAATGCGATTACTTGTAAAGGCGTACATGTTGTTACTGTCAATGAGTACTTAGCTCGTCGTGACTCTGAAATGATGGGGCAACTTTATAACTTTTTAGGACTAACAGTTGGTTTAAACGTGAGTGGTCTCTCAAAAGAGGAAAAGCGTGACGCTTATGCGTGTGACATTACATATGGAACGAACAATGAATTTGGCTTTGATTACCTACGTGATAACATGGTTATCTACAAAGAGCAAATGGCGCAACGACCACTACATTTTGCTTTAGTCGATGAGGTTGACTCAATTTTAATTGACGAAGCACGTACTCCGTTAATTATTTCAGGTTCAGCGGAAAAATCGACGAAGCTTTATCAAGTGGCTAACTCTTTTGTTCGCACGCTTCGAAAAGAAGTTGATTATACGTATGATGAAAAAACAAAGAATGTCCAGCTCACAGAAGATGGAGTAACAAAAGCTGAAAATGCGTTTAGCATCGAGAACCTGTATGATTCAACGCATGTTCAGTTAAATCACCACATTAACCAAGCGTTAAAAGCTCATGTGGTTATGCACCGTGATACAGATTATGTTGTAGAAGACGGTGAAGTGGTCATCGTTGACCAATTTACGGGTCGTCTGATGAAAGGTCGTCGTTATTCTGACGGACTTCACCAAGCGATTGAGGCAAAAGAAGGATTAATTGTCCAACGCGAAAGTATGACGCTAGCAACGATTACGTTCCAAAACTACTTCCGTATGTACCAAAAGCTTGCTGGGATGACTGGTACAGCGAAAACAGAGGAAGAAGAGTTCCGTAATATTTATGGAATGGATGTAATGGTTGTTCCAACGAATTTACCAGTTGTCCGTGACGATCGTCCTGATTTAATTTTTAAAACAATGGAAGCAAAGTTTAAAGCGGTTGTTAATGAAATTGCCGAGCTTCACAAAACTGGTCAACCAGTGCTTGTTGGTACGGTTAGCATTGAAACATCTGAATTAATTTCTACTTTGTTAAAAAAGAAAGGCGTTCAACACCATGTGTTAAATGCGAAGAACCATGAAAGAGAAGCCGAAATTATCGAAAACGCTGGACAAAAAGGTTCAGTAACAATTGCCACTAACATGGCTGGTCGTGGTACGGATATCAAGCTTGGCGCAGGAGTAGTAGAAATAGGCGGATTACACGTTCTTGGAACCGAGCGCCATGAGTCTCGTCGTATCGATAATCAGCTTCGTGGACGTGCTGGTCGTCAAGGAGATCCAGGTTCATCGCAATTTTATTTATCGATGGAAGACGAGCTTATGCGTCGTTTCGGTTCAGATAATATGAAAGCTATGATGGAAAGACTTGGAATGGACGATGCTCCAATTGAAAGTAAATTAGTCAGCCGTGCTGTTGAGACGGCACAAAAACGAGTGGAAGGTAACAACTTCGATGCTCGTAAACAAATTTTACAATATGACGATGTTATGCGTGAGCAACGTGAGATCATCTATAAGCAGCGTTTAGAAGTTCTTGAGTCTGAAAACGTTCGTGACATTGTTGAAAATATGATTAAATCTGCGGTAGAACGTAATGTTCATGTTCATACACCGGAAGATCAGGTTCATGAGGACTGGGACGTAAAAGCGATTGCTGATTATGTGAAGGGTACAGTGCTTAATGAAGGTGATGTTACTGAAAAGGATCTAAAAGGCAAAGATCCTGAGGAAATGATCGAATTGATCATGGAAAAAGTAAAAGAAACTTACAATCAAAAAGAAGCTGACTTCCAAGAGGAAAGAATGCGTGAATTTGAGAAAGTAATTTTACTTCGTTCTGTTGATACAAAGTGGATGAACCACATCGACCAAATGGATCAGCTTCGTCAAGGTATTCATCTGCGGGCTTATGGTCAAAATGACCCATTACGTGAATACCGTTTTGAAGGCTTCCAGATGTTTGAGGAAATGATCGCTTCAATCGAAGAAGAGGTAGCAACCTATATCATGAAGGCACAAATCGAGCAAAATCTAGAGCGTAAGCAAGTGGCTGAAGGAAAAGCAGTTCACGCAAGCTCAGGCAAAGAGCCAGACAAAAAGAAACCAGTTCGTAAAGGTGAAACGATTGGTCGTAACGAAGCTTGTATTTGTGGAAGCGGCAAAAAATATAAACAGTGTTGTGGGAGAAATTAAAATCAATTATGAATTATGAATTATCGTGGGGGTGAGGCTTCGAAGGCTAAGCCCTCATTCCAATTCACAATTCAAAATTGACAATTAACAATTATAAAAGGTGGTTTACATGGAACTTGTCGAAATAAAACAAGAGCTTACAATGATGGCTAAGCGATTAGCGGACTTTAGGGGGTCACTTTGACCTTGAAGTAAAGCAAGAACGAATTGCGGAGCTTGAGGAAAAAATGACTGACCCGACGTTTTGGGATGACCAACAAAAGGCTCAAGAAGTTATTAATGAGTCAAATGGTTTGAAGGAGCAGGTAGATAACTATTTAAGCTTGCAGGAACGCTATGACGATTTAGATGTGTCTTACCAGCTAGTGAAAGAAGAGCCAGATTCGGATTTGGAAAAAGAATTGGAAGTCGGTGTGAAAGCACTTGCTAATGACTTGAATGAGTTTGAACTGACGCTTTTATTGAGTGAACCTTACGATAAAAATAATGCCATTTTAGAATTACACCCAGGTGCTGGTGGTACCGAGTCTCAGGATTGGGCATCAATGCTATTACGTATGTACACACGCTGGGCCGAACGGAAAGGGTTTAAAGTGGAAACACTTGATTACCTACCTGGCGATGAAGCTGGAGTAAAAAGTGTGACCCTGTTAATTAAAGGGCACAATGCGTATGGGTATTTGAAGGCGGAAAAAGGGGTACATCGTTTAGTACGGATCTCACCGTTTGATGCGTCTGGCCGACGTCATACTTCTTTCGTTTCGTGCGAAGTCATGCCTGAGCTTCCTGATGATATTGAAATTAATATCTCTCCAGATGAGTTAAAGGTTGATACATACCGCGCAAGTGGAGCGGGTGGGCAGCATATTAACACTACTGACTCGGCAATCAGAATTACCCATATTCCAACGAACACGGTTGTAACTTGCCAAACAGAGCGCTCGCAAATCAAGAACCGGGAGCGGGCAATGAAAATGTTACAAGCAAAGCTTTTTCAATTGAAGTTAGATGAGCAAAAAGCTGAATTAGACGAAATTCGTGGTGAGCAAAAAGAAATCGGTTGGGGTAGCCAAATTCGATCCTACGTCTTCCATCCATACAGTCTTGTGAAAGATCATCGTACCAATTTTGAGGTTGGAAACTCCTCAGCAGTCATGGACGGTGACCTCGATCCATTTATTGATGCATATTTACGCTCACAAATAAAAAGCTAAGAGTAATGACACTGTCATTGCTCTTTTTTTATTGTAAAAAGCTAGTTTTAATTTGTTTTACAATTGTTTTTATTATAAAAATTAGTCGAAACAAACATCTTCATACTAATCTCGACGTGCAAAATAATTTTACAGTCCAAACTAAGACATTTACAGTCCAAACTCACACAGTTATGAGCGGAAATCGACCATTTACAGTCCAAATTGTGTACTTTACAGTCCAAACTCACAATCGTCCTCCTCATATGGACAATAAAATGAAAATGTCCACGAAAGTTGCCTGGCACCACAAGTGAACAGTGCCTCGCACCAAGTAATTTCCTCTGCTAAAGCGTTAATAGGGTCGCGTTTACAGATTTCTTAGAGAGGTGTTATACTACGGAAGGATTTTTACGGCATGAATTTCATAAAGTAGGTGTTTACGATGAATAATAACGGAAAACGAAGAGGTCTACTACAGCCGATCTCTCCGCTAAGACAGACATTATGGGAGTATGCGCATGTCTTGGTTGGATCGGTGTTTGTAGCATTAGCATTTAATTTATTTTTATTACCAAACCGTATTGCTTCGGGTGGGGTAAGTGGTATCAGTACGATCGTTTATGATGTATTTGGAATTACCCCAGCGTTTACACAATGGGCATTTAATATACCGTTGTTTGTTGCGGGGATTGTTCTCCTCGGTGGCTTCAAGTACGGAGCGAAAACGTTAGTGGGGACGGTTCTTATTCCATTAATCGTTTTCGTAACAAGAGATATGGAGCCAGTAACCTTGGATCCGCTCCTAGGGGCTCTGTTTGGGGGAATTGGTGTCGGGGTTGGACTAGGAATTGTCTTTCGCTCGAACTCTTCGACAGGAGGAACAGACTTAGCAGCTCAGATCATACATAAATATACTGGCTTGTCTTTAGGTGCTTGTATTTTTATCATTGATGGCTTAATTGTTTTGACTTCAGCGCTTGTTTTTAACATAGAATTGGCATTATATGCTCTCATTGCTTTATTCATTACAGGAAAAACGATTGATCTCGTTCAATTGGGCGTGGGTTATGCGAAGATTGCCCTAATTATTTCTGAGAAACAAGAAGATATTCAACAAGGGTTATTAAGAGACGTTGATCGAGGTGTAACAAAGCTCGAAGGGTACGGTGGTTATACGAATAACAAGCGTCCTGTACTGATGTGTGTCGTAAATCAAACAGAAGTCACGAAATTGAAACAGATTGTTAAAAATATTGATCCAACTGCGTTTGTAATTGTAACAAATGCTACAGAAGTTTTAGGGGAAGGCTTCAAGAAATAAAATAGGAAATACTTGCTAATTCATGAATTATTTTATACTATTGATACTAGAAATAAAGAAGCAAGGACAAACTAAACCTTGCGAATATAAAAAAACAAGCCTGGGAGGGTCTTAGAAATGAAAAAGTTACTTACAGTATTAGTTGGTGCAGCACTAGTTCTTGGTGCATGTGGTGGAGGTAATGAAGCAGCTCCTGCTACTCCAGCTCCAGCAGAAACACCAGCAACAGATGCAGTTGCCGGTTCATTTGATGCAACAGCAGCAGAAGCAACGTATAAGCAATCATGTGCAGCTTGTCATGGTGCCAATCTTCAAGGTGCATCTGCTCCTACATTAGTAGGCACAGGATTAACGAAAGAAGAAATCTTAACAATCCTACGTGAGGGTCAAGGAACGATGCCAGCAGGTTTAGTTCGTGACGGTGCAGAAGTAGAAGAAAACCTAGCAGCATGGATTGCAGCTCAATAATAAAACGACCAAAAATCTCTTATCCATAGGATAGGAGATTTTTTTTCATGAAACGTTCATGAAGTTTTTGGGTAAAGCGTTCAACAAACGGTATAGTTAAACTATAGTTATTTTTTGAAAGGGGACAACAACATGAAGAAATTACTATTTATAAGCCTTATATTTTTGTTAGTAGCTTGTGGAGGCAATACTCCAGATGCACAATTAGATGTTTCTGAGATTTCTTTACCTGATACGTACGACGAAGCAAGAGCTCAAGCGGCCTACAAAAAGTCATGTGCTGCCTGCCATGGTGGCAATCTACAAGGTGGAGGCGCTTATCCATACCCAATTACAGGAATTTCAAAAGAAGAGATGTATGTGGCGATTATGGAAGGTGTAGGTCTTATGCCTGCGAGATTAGTTACTGGAGAAGAAGCAGAAAACCTAGCCGTTTGGATTGCAGCTCAGTAAAAGTTTACAAAATTTTCATTTCCTCAACTTGATATCCCTTACTCCGCTTAATAGTATTAAGGTATAGAGAGAAAAAGTGGATTTTTACCTGGGGAGGTAATCAAATTGAAAAAATTAATGATTGTTATACTTGGTACGATGTTTATACTAGCAGCCTGTGGTGGTGCAAATGCAAATGACTCCGCCTCAACTGGAGGTTTTGACGCTGAAAAAGCTGCGAACGACTACAAAGTATGTGCTGCTTGTCATGGTTCCGACTTACAAGGTAGCAAGGGTGGAGCTGGGTTAGACCGCCCAATCAGTGGTTTAGCAAAAGAAAAAGTTTTAACAGCAATTCAAGAAGGTCCTGGGGTTATGCCTAAAGATATGATCACAGGTGAAGCCGCTGAGAACCTTGCTGAATGGATTTCAAAACAGTAGTAGTCAAATCTCTTATCCAAATGTGGGTAGGAGATTATTTATTTTGGAAAAATTATGAAACTTTATGGTAGATTCTGGAGTATAATAGTAGTTGTTAAAAAGGGGGAATATGATGACTTATTAAACTTATTTTGCAGACGGTTGAAATGATAAAAATTCTAGGAGGTAGAAATGAAAAAATTAATTAAATTAACTGTATTATTTGTTTTGTTGTTTACATTACTTTTTCCAGGAATGGGGCATGCACAACAACCTGTAAAAGTAGTTATTGATGGTAAAGTTCAAACATTAGCTGTAAGTCCGATGATTAAGAATGGTCGTACATTAGTGCCGTTGCGTGGGATTTTTGAAAAGCTAGGTGCAAAAGTAACGTGGGAGCAGAAAACACAATCAATCACTTTAGAAAAGCTATCTACAAAAATTAAATTAACAATTGGTAGTGATGTAGCTGTTGTGAATGGAAAGCAAATAAAGCTTTCTGAACCAGCACAGTTAATCAACAATCGTACTTTCGTTCCTTTACGATTTGTAGCGGAGGGCCTAAGTGGAAAAGTTACTTGGGATCAAGCTAAACATACAGTGAATATTACAACGTTAGAAAGCTTATTAATGCAAAAAGTAAATTCTGTAACATTAAACAGCTACACAACTGAGATGGTCATTCAACAGCTAATGGAAATGGCAGGAGAAAAAGTAGATCTTAATATTAGGGTAAAAGGCGATTTTATTGTTGAGCCAATGCAAATGCATACGAACTCAACCATGACTCTTCTAGGAGAAAAGGTAGTGAGCGAAGAGTACTTAACAAAGGAAGGTTATTACATTCATGACCCTTCAATAGGTATGTGGGTGAAATATCCAGATGAATTCCTTACTAACTTAGATGAATTAACGGCAACTATAAGCAATGACCCACTAGCACAATATGAAATGATGATCAATTATCTCCAAGAAGTTGTTGCGGTTGAAACAGAAAACCACTATGTAATGAAAATGAAGCTTACAAATGAAGGCTTTGCAGCAATGATGGAAGATGTCCTCGATATGCTACTTCCACTTATGGGGGAAGACGAAGAAATTAATATCTTTGATATGATCACAATTGACGAATTTGAGGCTGTCACCTACTACGATAAAAAAACATTCTTCCCTCTTACTTCGGAAGTAATCACAAAACTAACAATTGCGATTGATGGTGAAAAATTGAAAATGACGCAAAAAATGACGGCTAAATTCAGTAATATTAATAGTATAAAATCTATTAAAATACCACAAGAAATCATTGACAATGCGATTAATTTTGAAGATTTGGTGTTTACTAATTAAATAGATAAAAAATCCCCTAGCTTAGTAGTCATGCTAGGGGATTTTTTGTTATCGCGGCAAGTGTGAATTTTTGTCACTGTGAAAAGGAGCAAAAGCGGTATCTTTGTCCGCGTTATCAGAAACTGAATTGGTGTCCAAAGATTTTTTTTAGCTTCGAATTTTAGTTCGAGGAAATGTATTCCGTTATATCGGCTAAAAACATCATTTTCTAATTTTCGCGGCCGCCAGGTACGTTATTTCTTTATTTTTGGGTGCAAAGTGTCCCAAAAAACGCATAATAACGGAATCTGTGTCCTCGAAATCAAAAAAACGGTCTTTTTCAAGAAAATAACGGAACTGCTGTCGTTCTAAAGATCGTCAAGATTTCCTCCTCTATAAAGACCTGTAGTTATAGCACTATTTTCCCCTGAAATAAAAATGTAATATTTTTCAGCTTATTTTGTAGATTAATGATGATATAATGAAGTTTGAGACGTTTACTGTACAAAATTGTTTAATACTGTAAAATATATATAGATAGAATACTAGATCTTGTAGAATAAAGAGATATTCTGCAACAACATAAGGAAGTGAAAGCCATGATAGAAATGAAAGATGTTTGGAAGACCTATCCTAATGGTGTCATGGCCATCAATGGTATTGATGTGTCCATTTCCAAAGGAGAATTTGTCTACGTAGTTGGGCCGAGTGGGGCAGGGAAATCGACGTTCATTAAATTAATGTACCGTGAAGAAAAACCAACTAAAGGAACCGTTGTTGTTAACAACTTCAACCTTGGCAAAATAAAAGAAAGTCGTATTCCTATTTTACGACGTAGTCTTGGGATTGTGTTTCAGGATTTTAAACTATTACCTCAGTTAACTGTATATGAAAATATAGCATTTGCCTTAGAAGTTATCGAAGAACCAAGATCAACGATTAAACGAAGTGTGATGAATGTGTTAGAAATCGTTCATCTGAAAAATAAAGCGAGATTTTATCCGCACGAGATTTCGGGGGGAGAACAGCAGCGTGTAGCAATTGCCAGAGCAATCGTCAACAATCCAGCCTTGTTAATTGCCGATGAACCTACTGGGAACCTAGATCCAGACACTTCTTGGGGGATTATGAAAGTACTAGAAGAAATTAATAACAGAGGCACAACGATTGTGATGGCGACACACAATAAAGAAATCGTAAATACGATTCGCAAACGTGTAATTGCGATTGAAGGTGGGCGTATTGCCCGTGACGAGGCAAGGGGGTTATACGGCTATGAAAGGTAGAACGCTCTTTCGTCACGTGAAAGAAGGGATCAAAAATCTAGCACGAAATGGCTGGATGACATTTGCTTCGATTAGTGCCGTTGCAATTATGCTTTTAATTGTAGGTGTGTTTCTTTTATTAATTTTAAATTTAAACCACTTTGCAACCTCTGTTGAAGAAGATGTAGAGGTTAGGGTTTTTATTGACTTAACAGCAACTCCAGAGCAACAAGAAGAGCTTCGTAAACGGATTGAACGAGTACCCAATGTAGACACAGTCACCTATCTTCCGAAAGAAGAAGGGTTAGAGCAGTTTATCGAAAGCTTGGGAGAACAAGGTGAGATATTTGAAACACTTCGTTCTGAAAATCCTCTCTACGACGTGTTTGTAGTACGAGCTGTGTTACCGCAACAAACAGAAGGAATTGCTAACCGTATCGAACCTTTTCCTTATGTTGAAGAAGTTGGTTATGGAAAAGATGTTGTTGAGCAGCTGTTTGCCTTTACTGGCTTTGCTAGACAAGTGGGACTTTTTCTTATCATTGGTTTAATGTTTACCACAATGTTTCTAATTGCAAACACAATTAAGCTAACAATTATTGCTCGTAAAAGAGAAATTCGAATTATGAAGCTTGTTGGAGCAACGAACGGTTTCATCCGCTGGCCATTTTTTATTGAAGGGCTATTTCTTGGTGTTATTGGTTCGTTAATTCCAGTCGGTGTTTTAGCATTTGGATACAACAAGCTCTATGATGGCGTTGGTCAAAAACTAGAATTTATGTTTATTGATTTACTTCCGATGGACCCTCTAGTATATCAAGTTAGTGGTATTCTGATCGGGATTGGTGCCTTCATTGGTATCTGGGGAAGTATGACATCAGTTAGAAAGTTTTTAAAAGTTTAATAGACACCAGGTATAGACACGGAGGAAATTACAAGACACCAACTCGATTTTTTTAGAGGAGGAAACCGGGAATATGAAGCGTAGAGTTTTTCTTGTTTTTACAATCTTACTACTAGCGGCTGGAAGTTTTCTAACGACGCTTGGAACTGATCATGTTGAGGCAAATTCGACTTTGAAAAAGAAGATCAAATCAATCCAAGAGGAACGTGAAGAAAATCAGTCAGAGCTAGATCAAAAGGAAAAAGAAATTAAAGCAATTGAACAAAAAATGAAACTGTTGAATGATGAAATTAAAGTTATTGACCATCAAACAGCAACAACAAATCAACAAATTCGTGAAAAAGATAAAGAGATTGAGAGTACAAAAGAGAGAATTGAAGATTTGATGCTTGAGATCCAACAATTAGAAGAGCGAATTGCTGAACGTGATGATTTATTAAAAAGTCGTGTTCGTTCAATGTACAAGAATGGTGGATCGGTAAACTATCTAGAAGTAATTCTTGGAGCGAGAAGCTTTGGTGATCTAGTAAATCGAATTTCAGCTTTAAGTACGATTGCTCAGCAAGACCGTAATATCTTAGAAGCTCATCATAATGATAAGCTAGCTGTTGAGGCAGCCAAAGCGCAGATGGAAGATGAGTTGATTGCATTAGAGGATCAATTATCGGAGCTAGAAGGATTAAAAGCGACACTAGAGCAACAACGCAAGGAAAAAGACCGTCTGATGGCTCAATTGAAAACGCAGGAAGGGCAACTTCATGCTGAATTAGGAGAGCTTGAGGAGGCAGATGAAATTCTTGCTGCTCAGGAAAAAGCGATGCAACAAGAGCTAATTGCATGGCAGGAGCGTCAAAAACGATTAGAAGAAGAGCGGAAACGTCAAGCTGAAGAGGCAGCTCGTAGTGGACAAACTCATGCAGCGCCACCTGTAACAGCCGCTGGAACATTTATGCGTCCAACGACTGGTAGTATCACGTCACCGTATGGTTGGCGTTGGGGGAGCATGCACCATGGGATTGACATTGGAAAAGGTGGACGATCTGGTGATGTTCACGTTGTTGCTGTTGAAGCTGGTACCGTCATTCGTTCGTATTACTCAGCCTCTTATGGAAATACGGTGATGATTTCTCATAACGTTGAGGGACAAGTTATCACAACTTTGTATGCTCACTTGGAAAATCGTTTTGTTTCTGATGGACAACGGGTGGAAAAAGGACAGCTATTAGGGTATATGGGTAACACTGGTCGATCATTTGGACCGCATTTACACTTTGAAGTTCATGAAGGTCCTTGGAATGGGGCGAAGTCGAATTCAGTAGATCCACTTCGATACATTCCAAGATAATATTGTTTGATAATTTCAAATTGATAGTGTAAAGTTAGTTAAACGAATTTTTACATTCTATATTGGAATAGCTCGTCATATACTATTGATGATAGAAAGGCATTGCGTCATAAATACTTGATGTAATGCCTTTTCCGTAAAAAACGAGGTGAAACTATGTATAATAACAGCAAATCGATTGCACTATTTATTTTCTTAGCTTTCCTAATAGGTGTCGGTGGAACATACTCTGCGATGACCCTGTTTGACTCTGTTGCCCCAAAAGTAACGCAAGAGGTAGTAGAGAAGAACGTTGAACAACCTACAGTAGAAACCAAGCCTGTAACAATGGATGATGTTCTAGCAAAGTTTAGCAAGGCCTATCAGATCATTAGTGAAAGCTATGTAGAAGAAGTAGAAGGCCAGAAGCTACTAGAAGGCGCGATCCAAGGTATGCTAGAAACTCTTAATGATCCGTATTCAGTTTACATGGATCAAGCAACAGCCAAACAGTTTATGGACTCATTGGATTCACATTTTCAAGGAATTGGCGCAGAAGTTAGTATGACGAACGGAAGAGTAACGATCGTAGCTCCATTCCGTAATTCCCCAGCTGAAAAAGCTGGCTTACGTCCAAACGACCAAATTTTGAAAATTGATGGTGAAGGAATTGAAGGTTTATCGTTATATGAAGCAGTCTTGAAAATTCGTGGTGAAAAAGGGACGGTAGTCAACTTAACGATTGAACGACCAGGTGTCACAGATCCAATTGATTTTGCGGTCACTAGAGATGATATACCAATTGAAACCATTCGTACTTCATTAATTGAACGCGACGGTCAAAAGGTAGCGTTAATTGAAATAACCTCTTTCTCTGAAGGAACAGCGAGAGACTTTGCAAAAGCACTAAGTGAATTTGAAGCTCAAGGCATTGCAGGTTTAATTATTGATGTTCGTGGAAACCCAGGCGGTTATTTACGAAGTGTTCAAGAAATTGGTCATCTACTTGTTCCAGGTGGTAAACCGATTGTTCAAATTGAAAATCGTGCAGGGGACCGTGAACGTTACCTTTCTTCGTTAAAAGAAGAAAAAGATTACCCAATTATCACGTTAATTAACAAAGGTAGTGCCTCTGCGTCAGAAATTTTAGCAGCAGCGTTAAAAGAAGCTGGCGGGCATGATGTCGTTGGTGAAACAACGTTTGGTAAGGGAACAGTTCAACAAGCATTACAAATGGGCGACGGCAGTGAAATAAAGTTAACTCTTTATCGTTGGTTAACATCTGCAGGTAACAATATTAATGAGGTTGGGGTAGAACCAACTGTACCTGTGATGCAACCTGATTTCTTCTATGCTTCACCAGTAAATGTAGAAGAGCCGTTAAAGTTTGATATGATGAATGAACAAATCAAAAACGCTCAAGTGATGTTAAAAGGGTTAGGTTTAGAACCAGGACGTGTAGATGGTTATTTTGGTAGCCAGACTGAAAAAGCAGTCATCGCCTTCCAACGCACAAACGATCTTGAAGCGACTGGTGAGATTGATAAGGAAACAGCAGAAAAACTTCAAAGTAGAATCATTGAAGAAGTACGTAAAAAGGAAAATGATCGCCAATTAAACACGGCAATCGAAATGATCCTACAAAGATAAATGATGATGAGGGGCTGACATTTGTTAGCCTCTTTTTTTCCTGAAAAAATAAATGTAATTTTCAGCCAAACTCGGTATAATGTAGGTAAGTATGTTTTTAAGGAGGCTGAAAAGGTTGGATTTTTACGCAGTAGGCATTGAACTATTAAAAGGAATCGGCTTCTTTTTTCTACATCCATTATTTTATCTACTTCTATTGTTTACGTTATTTTTAGGATATAAGCGTGTACAACGTGAACGTAACGATTTTCATACTCGTGTTTATGACATTGTCGACGATCTTCTTGTTCCATTGTTTCCGAGTTTACTAGCCGGGTTACTACTATCAAGCTTTATTATTGGGTTTGGGATTGTCATCCCAATTGGAGTCATGGTGTTGTCCGCAATTGTTCATGTAGTGATTATGTTGACTGGACAAGCCCGCTTACTCTCTCCGGCATACACAGGGGGATTAACCCTCCTTATTGCTCTTGTTTTACCAGAGGTTACTACCGGATTAGCGATGGTTGATCGCTGGATTTCGGAAATTCATACGGTACATTTAGGTGGACTAGCCTTACTAATTAGCTTGCTCATGATCACCGAAGCTTTTTTGATCTTGAAAAATGGTTCTAAGCAGACCTCACCTCAGTTGCTAAAGAGTAAACGAGGAAAGACGATTGGTGTTCATGAGGCGAAACGAATCTGGATTTTACCAATCTTTTTTCTATTGCCAGCAGGGCCGATTTTAACAACAGAATATTGGCCATTATTAAACATCGAATTTTCCCAACTAGGAGTTCTCGCAATCCCATTTGCGATAGGTTTTCAGCAAGTGATTCGTAGTACGCTCCCTATTCATGCTATTATAAACAATGGGAAAAAAGTTTTGCTTGTGGGAGTCATTGTGTTAGCGTTAAGTGTGCTAAGTTTGTACATATCAATGTTGATTCCAATTGTTGCTATTGCAGCAATCATTGGTAGAGAGACAGTTGCGACTCTTCTAAAGCTTCGAGAAGACAAAGAAGTGAATATGTACACCCAAAGGGAAAATGGACTCGTGATCTTAGGTGTCATTCCCCGTTCACCTGCTGAAAAAATGAAGGTGAACGTTGGAGAAGTTGTTACAAAGGTTAATGGAATTCGAGTCACATCACCGCAACAATTTTACGAAGCATTGCAGCATAACTCTGCTTTTTGTAAATTAGAAATTATTGATAGCCAAGGCGAAATCCGTTTTGCCCAAACGGCTTTATATGATGGCGAACATTATCAGATTGGCTTACTGTTCGTTCAACTAGAGCAGTTACCTCAGGAAAACGTAATCTAGGTGTAAGTATTTGCACCTGAAATTTAGCTGGAAGGAGCAGGAAAACTCGAATGCTCAATATATTTTTAGCGCTCATTCTTCCATTCATCATGATGCTATTCTTTACAAGAGTATCTTATAGCAAAGTAGGAGCGCTTGCAGTAACATTAATGGTTGTTATATTTGCGTTTAATGGCTTAGATCAGCCGATCCCCGTGATCGTTGCGGGTGCCATCTCGATAGCAGGCGGCTACATAGCTTCCCTTCGAATACAAAAGAAAAATCGTGGGGTGTAAAAACATTGAGTAACTTACTCAATGTTTTTTAATTTAGCAGGTTAGCCAGACTCGTTTGCGGACACCAGGGCCGTTATTTTAGCAAAAAACGTAATTCTAGAGCTCAAGCGGACTCAAAAGCGCTTATTTAGGTCATCTAGAGTGTTTCAGACCTGTTTTTAGTCAAATAGGGTCCACTGAGTCCGCGAAAATCGAAAAAAGCTCAAATTACATGAAATAAGCGCCCCTCTGTCCGCAAACCATCAATTCGTGAATTACTCATCCAAAAAGCAGCCCAACCACAAAAAAAGATAGTCGCCTAAGCGACTATCCTTCAAACTAACACTTAATTTCACAATTTCTCTTTGTATACCAGTTCCAACAAACCCATAAGCTCACAACATAGTATCCGATAAAGATATATAATGCTAAGTCAGCTGTGCCAGTTGTATCAATTGACCAACCAAAGATTTTCGGAATGAAGAATGCTCCATAAGCTGCAAACGCAGCGATTAATCCTAAAACAGGGGCAACTGATTTTTCGTTAAAGATAAACGGTACCATTCTAAATGTCGATCCATTGGCAATCCCTGTTGCTGCAAATAATATTAGGAACATGATCAAGAAGCCAGTGAAATTATGAGCCTGTAAGAAATACACAACACCACTGGTAGCAAGGATCATGCTGACAATTACCCAGAATGTTACTTTCGAACCACTGTTTACTTTATCAGATAACCAACCACCGAAAGGACGAATGGTTGCCCCAACGAAAGGTCCTAAGAAAGCAAATGATACGGCGTTAATCTCAGGAAATTCTGAACGAATGAGTAATGGAAATGCTGCTGCAAATCCGATGAACGAACCGAAGCACATAATGTACAACCAAGCCATTACCCATGTGTGCTTAAGCTTTAATACTGATAACTGTGCACCAATACTTTGTTTTACGACTGGTGGTTCATCCATGAAAAATAACACTAAGAAGAAAGCAACTATAATTGGAATAACCCAGATAAAGGCTGCGTTTTGAATATATACTTCTCTTCCGTCAGGCATAATTTGTGCGCCACCAATAAAAGCTCCGATAAAGCCAACCCCAATAATGATCGGAGTCACAAATTGTACAACCGATACCCCAAGGTTTCCGATCCCTACGTTAATCCCGTTTGCTGTACCTTTATTCTTTTTTGGGAAAAATGGATTTAATGTTGCAGTAGAAGAAGCTAAGTTACCTCCGCCCAATCCACAAAGTGCTGCTAATAATACCATCATCGAATATGGTGTTTCAGGGTTTTGTACGGCAAACCCGATCCCGATCGCTGGAATTAATAATACCCCAGTTGTTAATAAAGTTGTTTTCTTACCGCCTAAAATACTAGGTAAAAATGTATATACTAATCGAAGTGTTGCTCCTGTTAATCCAGGTAAAGCGGCTAGTGTGAATAATTCGCTCTTGGTAAAATTAAAACCGACA
Organism: Anaerobacillus alkaliphilus; assembly: GCF_004116265.1. Lineage (NCBI taxonomy): Bacteria > Bacillati > Bacillota > Bacilli > Caryophanales > Bacillaceae > Anaerobacillus > Anaerobacillus alkaliphilus. Next base: position 120,424 of record NZ_QOUX01000032.1, read on the forward strand.
TCATTTAAACGTACTGCTGTTACTGACCAAAGCTGCCATACGCAAAACGCTAAAATAAGTGCAAAAACTGAAATTCCTAAATTCTTATTGGCAATTTTCTTACCTTCCTTATCCCAGAACTGTTCGTTTTCTGGTGTCCAATTCAATAGCTTTGCCATTTGTCATTCCTCCGCTAATATAGTATCTAAAATAGTTTTTTATATAAACAATTGATCAATATTGTTTACTACGTCCTTAGTGTAGCATGCCCCCTTTTTGTCGAATGTGTTTTTTATCACAGGAGGAATATATGTTCGCAAACGATGTTTGAATATGATATGCTTGTGATATACTGAAAAAAGCGGATTTAATCATACTTTTCAAAGATACTAACTACATACATACGAAATTCGTTCACTAAAATTTCAAAAATGGAGGGGTCGACTTTGGAGCAATTTCAGCTTGTTTCAAAATATGAGCCACAAGGTGATCAGCCCAATGCAATAAGTGAATTAGTCCAGGGCATCAAAGATGGTAAGCAAATGCAAACCCTACTTGGTGCGACCGGAACTGGTAAAACATTTACGATTTCAAATGTCATTAAAGAAGTGAATAAACCAACCCTTGTCATTGCTCATAACAAAACCCTAGCAGGACAGCTCTATAGTGAGTTTAAACAGTTTTTTCCAGAAAATGCGGTAGAATACTTTGTCTCTTATTATGATTACTATCAACCAGAGGCTTACATCGCTCACTCTGATACGTATATCGAAAAAGATGCCAGTATTAACGATGAAATAGATAAGCTACGTCACTCTGCTACTAGTTCGTTGTTTGAGCGGCAAGATGTCATTATCATCGCCAGTGTTTCGTGTATTTACGGTTTAGGGTCGCCAGAAGAATATCGTGATCTTGTCGTTTCCTTACGTACGGGAATGGAAAAAGATCGAAATCAACTTTTACGTGATTTAGTGGATATTCAATACGATCGCAATGACATCAATTTTACACGCGGTACGTTCCGTGTTCGCGGAGATGTCGTGGAGATTTTTCCTGCCTCCAAAGATGAGCATTGTATTCGTGTCGAGTTTTTTGGTGATGAAATTGATCGGATGACTGAAGTCGATGCTCTCACTGGAGAAATATTGGGTGAGCGAAACCATATTGCGATTTTTCCGGCATCCCACTTCGTTACTCGTGAAGAGAAGCTGAAAAAAGCCGTCGTTCAAATAGAAGCGGAATTAGTAGAACGACTGAAAGAACTCAATGAAAATGGCAAGTTGCTAGAAGCACAACGACTTGAACAACGCACTCGCTATGACATCGAGATGATGATGGAAATGGGTTACTGTAACGGAATTGAGAACTACTCTAGACATTTAACATTACGTGAACCTGGTGCCACTCCTTACACGTTGCTTGACTTCTTTCCTGAAGATTTCCTGATTGTTGTCGATGAGTCCCATGTTACCTTACCACAGGTTCGCGGGATGTTTAATGGTGATCAAGCACGGAAACAAGTCTTAGTTGATCATGGTTTCCGTCTACCGTCTGCAAAGGACAACCGTCCGTTACGCTTTGAAGAATTTGAGAAAAAAATGAAACAAGCGATTTTCGTTTCAGCCACGCCAGGACCTTATGAGTTAGAGCACACGCCAAAAATGGTTGAACAAATCATCCGTCCGACTGGATTAATTGATCCAACGATTGATATCCGACCTATACACGGGCAAATTGATGATTTAATTGGTGAAATTCGCGATCGCTCCGAAAAAAATGAGCGTGTCCTCGTAACGACGTTAACGAAGAAAATGTCAGAGGATTTAACCGATTATCTAAAAGAGTTGGGGATCAAGGTCCGTTACTTACATTCAGAAATTAAAACGTTAGAACGAATTGAAATTATCCGTCAACTACGTATGGGCACGTTTGATGTTCTGATTGGTATCAATCTTCTTCGTGAAGGTTTAGATATCCCAGAAGTTTCGTTGGTTGCGATCTTAGATGCGGACAAAGAAGGATTTTTACGGTCAGAACGCTCGTTAATCCAAACGATTGGTCGTGCGGCTCGTAATTCCTCAGGTCACGTAATTATGTATGCGGATAAAATAACGAACTCGATGGATATTGCGATCAAAGAGACCAATCGCCGTCGAGCGATTCAAGAAGAATACAATCGTGTACACGGAATTGTGCCGACAACGATCCAAAAGGCAATTCCAGACCTTATTAAAGCAACAATGGCAGCTGAAACTGACGAGGAGTACACAGCAGCACCAATGACGAAGCTAAGCAAAAAAGAGCGAGCAGCTGTCATTGAACGTATGGAAGTTGAAATGAAAGAGGCTGCTAAAGCGTTGAACTTTGAACGAGCAGCCGAACTTCGTGATTTAATAATTGAGTTAAAAGCGGAAGGGTGACATTGATACATGGCTTTAGAAAATATTGTGGTAAAAGGGGCAAGGTCACACAATTTAAAGAATATTGATGTGACAATTCCTCGTGACAAGCTTGTTGTCCTAACAGGCTTGTCTGGTTCAGGTAAGTCATCTTTAGCTTTTGACACCATTTATGCAGAAGGACAAAGGCGTTACGTTGAATCGCTTTCAGCGTACGCACGCCAATTTTTAGGTCAAATGGACAAGCCGGATGTTGACGCCATTGAGGGTTTATCACCGGCGATTTCGATTGATCAAAAAACGACATCTCGTAATCCCCGTTCAACTGTAGGAACGGTAACGGAAATCTATGACTATTTGCGTCTTCTATACGCACGTATCGGTCGCCCGGTTTGTCCAAAGCATGGGATTGAGATCTCATCACAAACGATCCAACAAATGGTCGATCAAATTATGGCCTTTCCTGAGCGAACGAAAATGCAGATCCTTGCACCAATTGTTTCCGGGCGTAAAGGGGAGCATGTCAAAACGTTTGAAGATATCAAAAAACAAGGGTTTGTCCGTGTGCGTGTAAACGGAGAAATGCACGAAGTAGCAGAAGATATTCAATTAGATAAAAATAAGAAACATAATATTGAAGTGGTCATTGACCGGATTGTCGTGAAAGAGGGAATTGAAACGCGGCTGGCAGATTCGCTTGAAACGGCATTAAATCTTGCTGACGGCCGAGTGATGATTGATGTGATTGACGGCGAAGAGCTGTTATTTAGTCAGCATCATGCTTGTCCACAATGTGGATTTTCGATTGGTGAGCTTGAGCCTAGAATGTTCTCGTTTAATAGCCCGTTTGGCGCTTGTCCATCATGTGACGGGTTAGGGACGAAGCTAGAAGTAGATTTAGAATTGGTGATTCCCGACTGGACACGCTCACTACGAGAAGGTGCGATTTCCGCTTGGGAGCCGACAAGTTCACAATATTACCCACAGCTGTTGACGAGTGTTTGTGATCATTACGGGATTGATATGGATGTACCAATCGAGCAGATCCCTAAACATTTACTTGAAAAAGTTCTCGCTGGAAGCAATGGTGAAAAAATATATTTTCGCTACGAAAATGAGTTTGGTCACATTCGTGAAAATGAAATTGAGTTTGAAGGTGTGTTATACAACCTTGCTCGTCGTTATAAGGAAACAAGCTCGGACTATATTCGTGAACAAATGGAAGGGTACATGGCTCAAAAGCCTTGCCCGACTTGTAAAGGAAACCGTCTGAAAAAAGAAAGTCTAGCAGTGTTGATTAACGATCGACATATTAGTGAAATTACTGCCTTGTCCGTTAAAGACGCGCAGCAGGTGTTTGAAACATTAACGTTAACTGAAAAAGAACAAGCAATTGCTCGCTTAATTTTACGAGAAATCAATGAACGACTAGGTTTCTTAATCAATGTTGGTCTAGACTATCTGTCTCTTTCTCGAGCAGCTGGTACTTTGTCTGGTGGCGAAGCGCAGCGAATTCGTTTAGCTACGCAAATCGGCTCTTCATTAATGGGTGTTCTCTATATTTTAGACGAGCCATCAATTGGACTGCATCAACGAGATAACAACCGTTTGATTGCGACGTTAGAACATATGCGTAATCTCGGAAACACACTGATTGTTGTTGAGCATGATGAAGATACGATGATGGCTGCCGACTACATTATTGACATCGGACCAGGCGCAGGTGTTCACGGGGGAATGATTACGGCGGAAGGAACTCCAGCGGAAATTATGGAAGATCCAAATTCGCTTACTGGCCAATATCTCTCCGGGAAAAAATTTATTGCCCTACCTGTAGAACGTCGAAAGTCAGATGGACGGTTCTTAGAAGTCAAAGGCGCATCAGAGAATAACTTGAAAAATGTCACGGTCAAAGTGCCACTAGGAGTGTTTGTCGCAGTTACTGGTGTATCAGGTTCAGGGAAAAGTACGTTAATTAACGATATCTTATACCGGTCACTCGCACAGAACCTATATAAAACAAAAGAAAAACCAGGGAAGCATAAGGGAGTGCTTGGCTTAGAGCATATCGATAAGGTTATTGATATTGATCAATCACCGATCGGTCGAACACCTCGTTCAAACCCGGCTACCTATACCGGTGTTTTTGATGATATTCGTGACGTCTTTGCGATGACAAATGAAGCAAAGGTTCGTGGCTATAAAAAAGGTCGTTTCTCTTTTAACGTCAAAGGTGGCCGTTGTGAAGCGTGTCGTGGTGATGGGATTATTAAAATCGAAATGCACTTTTTGCCTGATGTTTATGTCCCTTGTGAAGTTTGTCATGGAAAACGTTATAACCGTGAAACACTTGATATCACTTACAAAGGCAAAACGATCTCTGAAATTCTCGATATGACGGTTGAGGATGGCGTCGAATTTTTCGCAAACATTCCAAAAATCAAACGGAAGGTTCAAACGCTCCTTGATGTTGGCTTAGGCTATATGAAATTAGGTCAACCAGCAACAACTTTATCGGGTGGTGAAGCGCAACGTGTTAAGCTTGCTGCTGAATTGCATCGTCGTTCCACTGGCAAAACCATTTACATCTTAGATGAGCCGACGACTGGGCTTCATGTCGATGACATTGACCGTCTCTTAAAAGTGTTGCAAAGACTTGTCGACCAAGGTGATACGGTTTTAGTTATTGAGCATAATCTTGACGTGATCAAGACTGTCGACCATATTATTGACTTAGGACCAGAAGGCGGCGACAAAGGTGGTACGATTGTAGCTACAGGAACACCTGAGGATGTAGCAGCAACACCTGATTCGTATACAGGTCAATATTTAAAACCAATTTTAGAGCGTGATCGCGAGCGAATGGAAGCGCGAATTCAGGCGATAACAACGTAAGCTTGAGAAAGTTACTTTCTCAAGCTTTTTTCAGTCGAGAGACTGATTTATCTTCTTGAAAACTAGCGTAAAATACAATTAGTAGATGAAACTTTTTTTACGAAGCATCGTAAATAAAGATAAGATAAATTAGAGGAGGTTTTTAAGATGCAAGAAGAGCGCAAAATGATCTTAAAAATGATTGATGACGGCAAAATTACTGCAGATGAAGGTTTAGCCTTACTTAAACAATTAGGGGAAACAGAAAAGCCAGAGACGGAGACAAAGACTTTTCTCTCTAACGATGTTGATTGGGAAAATGGCCGAGACTACCGCGGCAAATATAGTCAACCATCGTTTACCAACCGATTTACTGACTTTGTTGAGCAAGCGATACAAAAAATTAAAGAGTTCGACTTAGACTTAAATTTCGGCAATTCTGTTGATGTTGATCATATTTTTCACCACCATGCAAGCAATATCAAGAGAGTCGACATTGCGATTGAAAATGGTTCTGTTCAATTTGTTCCTTGGGATGAAAACGATGTTCGTGTGGAATGTAAGGTGAAGGTTTACCGTGAAAAAGAAGTGGAAGCAGCTAGACGACATTTTTTAGATGAAGTATCATTTAACGTAGTTGACGATAAGCTTCGTTTTAACTCACGCGAAAAATCATTAAAGATTAATGCGACATTCTATATTCCTCGCCAAAATTACGAAGAAGTAAAACTGTACACATTTAACGGTCACATTAATGGAGAAGCAATCGAAGCTCTGGAGCTAGAAGCAAAAACAGTGAACGGACGTATTACCTTTGATAAATTGACAAGTACAAAGGTGTCACTAGAAACAGTAAATGGAGCTATCACTGTCAATAAAGTTGAAGCCGAGAAAGTTGAAGCAAAAACGGTTCATGGGACGGTAAATCTAGCAGCCAATGGTGGCGAAGTTGATGTGGAAACATTAAATGGTACAATTAAATATAAGCTAACGGAAAAAGTAAGAGGGAAAGCATACTTAAAGACAACAACGGGTAGTATTGAAATGACGATTCCAGCTGATATGAAAACAGAGGGAGAATTCAAAACGGTTGTTGGCGGCTTTACGTGCGACTTACCGCAGCTTGAAGTGTTAGATGAGAAAAAAGATATTGTTAATAAATATGTAACATTCGTGGCAAACAAAGGTGTTGAACCAGTCTTCTACGTAGAAGCAGAAGCAAGAACTGGCTCGATTACCATTCAAAATGAATAAATAAGGGGATAGATGAAAGTGAAAAGGTTATATCGGACACAACACGACCGAAAATTAGCAGGAGTATGTGGCGGTTTAGGGAAATATTTTAATATTGATCCAACGGTCGTTAGGATTATATTTATCTTGCTAATCATCCCAACTGCATTTCTGACAATGCCAATTGCATACCTCATCGCGACATTTCTAATCCCTAACGAACAGGATGTAATCTAAGATGCGTTGGCTTATACATCTCCTCGTCAATAGTGTCGTGCTAGTCGTCGTCGCAGGCTACTTTGAAGGTTTTTATTTAGAAAGTGTCTCAGCAGCAATTCTCGCAAGTGTGTTGTTGTCCATTATCAATGTTTTGATCAAACCAATCCTCGTGATTTTAACGTTGCCAGTTACGGTGGTTACGTTTGGACTGTTTTTGTTCGTTATTAACGCGATCACCCTAATGATCACAGCAGCTCTCATGGGGGACGCATTCCAAATCTCCGGTTTTGGCATGGCGATCATAGCTTCCATCATTATTAGTCTATTGAACATGCTCATTAATAATTTTGTTGTGAAACCGATGCAAAAAAAGTAAAACGCTCATATTTGAGCGTTTTTTTTTAATCTTCATATGAAAAAGTGGTAGCGAACTGGTATCTTTCGACTGGCAAGAGCATTTACAGTCCAAACGCAGTCATTTACAGTCCGAAATCAAAAAATACAGTCCAAACTAGAGCATTTACGGTCCAAACTCGAATTTTACAGTCCAAACGTACTTTACGAGTTTATTTTCTTTAAAAATATAAGCTAGCTAGTCAAACTAGAGTTGTTCTTACGATAAAAGATAATATTCTAGCTCACTTATCAGCTATAATATGCATTTACAATCCAAACGCAATCATTTACAGTCCGAAACTCAAAAATACAGTCCAAACTAGAGCATTTACGGTCCAAACTTGAAAATTACAGTCCAAACGTACTTTACGAGTTTATTTTCTTTAAAAATAGAAGCTAGCTAGTGAAACTAGAGTTGTTCTTACGATAAAAGATAATATTCTAGCTCACTTAACGACTATAAAAAGCACTTACAGTCCAAACGCAGTCATTTACAGTCCGAGACTAAAAAATACAGTCCAAACTAGAGTATTTACGATCCAAACTTGAAATTTACAGTCCAAACGTACTTTACGAGTTTATTTTCTTTAAAAATAGAAGCTAGCTAGTGAAACTAGAGTTGTTCTTACGATAAAGATAATATACCAGGTCACTTATCAACTATAAATAGCATTTACAGTCCAAACTCGGTCATTTACAGTCCGAGACTAAAAAATACAGTCCAAACTAGAGTATTTACGATCCAAAATTGAAATTTACAGTCCAAACGTACTTTACGAGTTTATTTTCTTTAAAAATAGAAACTAGCTAGTGAAACTAGAGTTGTTCTTACGATAAAAGATAATATTCTAGCTCACTTATCAGCTATAATATGCATTTACAATCCAAACGCAATCATTTACTAAAGTTAGTCTAAAAAGTGGACACGTAAAAATGGATATAAAGTATAATACAAATATCATTTAAGAGGACGTGTTCACATGGGGAAACATTATGATCAGGAATATAAAGATTATGTAGCGAAACTAATAGTAGAAGAAGGTAGAAAAATTCGAGAACTGTCATATGAGTTAGAGATTTCCCATTCTACTGTTGGGAATTGGGTTAGAGACTTTAAACAAAGACGTAATACTAGTAGTTCAAAAGAAGAGTATATTACCCCAAAAGAGTTAGAAAAGTTAAAGAAACAACACGAGGCAGAACTCCAAAAATTGAAAGAGGAAAACGAAATATTAAAAAAGGCAATGCACATCTTCACGAAAAACCCCATGTAATCTATAACTTCATCTTTGCTCATAGAGATGAACATACTGTTGTGAAGATGTGCAAAGTACTTGGAGTTTCCACAAGTGGATTTTATAAGTGGGTAGATAAGCAGAATAGTAGTGTTCAATCTGAGAAGGAGACCTACAAAGAAGAAGTTAAACAAAAGATTAAAAAGTCTTATCATCTAAGCATGGGTACTTACGGAAGCCCTAGAGTTCATGATGATCTAGTTGAATGGGGATATACTATCTCAGAAAAAACAGTAGCCCGCCTGATGAAAGAAATGGGTCTAAGAGCTATACCTGAAGAAAAGTATGTCGTGACTACAGATTCTAATCATGATTTAAACGTCTACCCTGACCTGGTTAAGCGTCAATTTAATGTAGATGAACCCAATCGAGTATGGGTCTCTGATATTACCTACATTTGGACTCTAGAAGGCTGGGTTTATTTAGCCAGCATTATGGATCTGTTTTCTAGAAAAATAGTCGGCTGGAGAGCTGAAGCACATATGAAGAAAGAACTTACAATACAAGCCTTGAATATGGCTCTTGTATCCAGGCAGCCACAACCTACAGATCAATTAATTCATCATTCAGACCGGGGCTCTCAATACTGTTCCAATGGTTATATTGATCTGTTAAATAAGCATGAAATTCAAATTAGTATGAGTCGAAAAGGAGATCCTTATGACAATGCATGCATTGAATCCTTTCATGCAAGTTTGAAAAAAGATTTAGTTCATCGAAGACGATTTAAGACACGTAGTGAAGCAGTAAAGGCAATCAATCATTATATTGGTGGTTTTTATAATGAGAGAAGGAAACACTCAACTTTAGGGTATTGTTCTCCTAACCAATTTGAGAGAAAACATAGTCAAGTTGAGTGTAACTCTGTCTCATAAATGGTCCATTTGGTGTTAAAAGTGATTAGTCATGTTTTTGAGTAATCATTTTTAACACCCCACCAAACGAAGTGCGGTAGGTTACCGCCTAAAAAAGTTCCAATTATTTATGTCCACTTTCTTGACAGAACTCCATTACAGTCCGAAACTCAAAAATACAGTCCAAACTAGAGCATTTACGGTCCAAACTCGAATTTTACAGTCCAAACCAAAAAATGATCCAATTCTAAGCTTCAATCACTGTCTCGCAAAACCTGCGAATTCCTTCTTCTAAAATGTCCGCGGGGCATAGGGCAAATGATAGCTTAACATACCCTTCATTGGGTTTGCCATAAATCCCTGATGGAGAGATCAGCACACCATGCTGCAAGCACTTCTCAAATAGTTGTTTATCATTGATCGGTTTGTTTATTTTACACCATAACTCATGACCGCCCTGTGGGATAGCGTAACTAAAAGTTGAATTCTGATTATATTTCTTTAATGTATTCAGTACAATCTTGGAACGAGCATGTAATTTTATTTTTAAATCCTGATTTCGGGCTTTCCATAAACCAGTTCCTAAGTATTCGGTGGCCATCGCTAGGTTGATATTTTGTGGTTGAAGTCTTTGCTGGAACGTGGAGTCATTAATGATGTCGATAATCATCTGTGGAGCTAAAATCCAGCCGATTTCACATAAGGTGTAAAAAGATAAATCACCATGGTCCGCAATATGAATGACACTTTGATTTTCTTCATCTAGTGAAAATAATGTTGGAGATAGTTTTTTTCTGCTTGAGAATGAAAGGTTTCTGAATGCCTCGTATTCTACGATTCCTATTTCTAACTCTTTGCATATTTCTAGTATTCTTTTTTTCTTTTGCACGCTTAGAACGGATGTAGATGGTGACTGAAAAGTAGGGTTGACAAAGATCATTTTTATCCGATGCCGCTTATACAACTGATAAATTTGCTCCGGATCAATTCCTTCTTCTTCGATATCAAGCTTCACGGTTCGAATGCCTTTTGATGAGAAAATATTAGTAGAATAGAGCCATGATGGGCACTCAATCGCTACCGTATCCCCCTCGTTTAGCAAGCTGCTGACAACTAAGTTAATCGATTTGTGTATACCGGCACTTGGGATGACTTGATTTTTACGTACCCGTATCCCGCAATGCTTATCTAAGTGTTCTAATAAGACATCTTTAAACTCTTCACCATATTCTTTATCATACCTAAATGTATTTGTGATGCTTTGTAAAATTTCTTTATATACTCCTTCAGGCATTAAATCTTCGGGAGTGACTATACCATCCGAAAGATTTAAAACATGAGGGTTAGAGAGATTTTCTTTATATCTTAGAAGGAGAGGGTCACTTGGTGTGAAGTTGCGAGACTTAATTTTGCTCCAAGTAAATAAGTCTTTTAAGGATAATCCCCACATAGTTTCTTTAACAATTGTGCCTTTTCTTGGAATGGATTCGATGAGACCAATCGAAGTTAAATGATTATAGGCACTAATGATGGTCGATCTATCTACATTCAGCTGAGTTGCTAACTCTCGATTCGTTGGTAAAAAAGATCCTGGTAGGATAGTTCCGTTCATGATTAGCTGTTCGAGCTGTTCTGCAATCTGTCTATATTTCGGTTTATTAGTTTCTGTAAGAATGATATTCAGCGTACTCTCCTCCTTTACACCATTATCAAAATATTACAATTGTTACAAGTGTAATAGAATTGTAACAAAATAGACTTATTTATGTCAATAAATACCAAGCGACTCTTTCCGGCATAAATAGACAAAAAAAGTCGGACCCCGAGAGTCCGACTTTTTTATTAATTTAAAACAACATCCTTAAAGAATGGAGTTCCATTAAAGTTACAGAATGCACCAGAAGCGATCCCGTTTGTTGCGAAGTTAAAGTCTTGGTGATGAGTAAATACCATTGGTACATCATCGACTAAAATTTCAGAGATTTGTTTGTAAAGATCGTTTCGCTCATTTTGGTCTGTGCTTTGACGTGCTCTATCTAGTAGGTCATCAACTACAGGGTTTGAGTAGAAGGTACGGTTACCAGGGCCGCCGTGAGTAGTTGAATGGAATGGTGCATATAAACCATAGTCTGCATCAGCTGTAACTGCTGTCCAACCAAGAACGAACATCTCGTGTTCACCTGCTGCTGTTTTCTCTAGGTAAGTAGCCCATACCATTTTTTCAATCGCTACTTCAATACCGATTTGTGCTAACTGTGATTGAACTAACTCAGCGATATCCGTACGCTCTTTGTTCCCGTCATCAACCATTAAAGTTGTTTTAAATCCATTTGGGAAACCAGCTTCAGCTAGTAATGCTTTCGCGCCTTCAACATCATAAGCAAGTGGATTAAGATCTGTTGAAGATCCGGTCACTAGTGGAGCAAGAGGACCGACAGCCATTAATCCATTTCCATCTAAAATACCATCAACAATATCTTCTTTTTTAAGAGCCATTGAAATCGCTTGACGTACTTTTTTATTGTCAAACGGTTTTTTACCTAAGTTGAAACCAACATAGTCCATACGAGTACTCTTAATTCTATTCACTGTTACACCAGCAAGTTGTTCAACACGGTTAACATCTGAAGGACCAACCAACATCGCATGAGCCTCACCAGTTTCAAGCATTGCTACGCGTGTTGCTTGCTCAGGAACAATTTTGATTGTGAGAGTATCTACACTTGTTTTATTTCCCCAATAATCTTCATATCTTTCAAACTTAATTTCGTTACCTGCTTCCCAAGATACGTATTTAAAAGCTCCAGTACCTACTGGATTTTCGGTTACTTTTAAACCGCCGTCACGCTCGGTTTGGATTGCTTTCGGTGAAATAATTGAACCTGCGTTATGTGCTAAGTGCGTTGCAAGTGGGGCGAACGGATTTTTCGTTTTCACCACAACAGTATATTCGTCTTTCACAATGACTTCTTCAATCATGTTGACTACTGTTACACGTGGAGATGCGAATTCAGGATCTAAAATACGATCGAATGTAATTTTTACAGCTTCTGCATTAAAGTCAGTTCCATCATGGAATTTAACGCCTTGTCGTAATTTGAATTCCCAATTTAGTTCATCCAGTTGTTTGAATTCTGTTGCAAGAGCCGGAGCTAATTTTCCATTCTCATCGTACTCTACTAATCTTTCAAAAATTTGTGACGTCGCATTCGTTGTTGCTGTGTCGTTGCTTCCGTGTGGATCAAGCGTTGGTGCATCAGAAGCCAATAGGAAGACTAAATCTCCACCTTTTTTACCTCCAGCAGTTTCTTCGTTACTTGTACATGCTGCTAATGCTAAAACGAAACACAGCAAAAGTACTAAATGAATTTTTTTGAAAATTCTCATTGAATTTTCCCCCTATGTTTATCTAATTTATTGTTCATAGAAATTCCAGCAATAACCATGAACAATTCTTATGTTAAAGTCTGAATATTTTACTTACAAGCAATAAATCGCTGGTTGGATCAATTCACTGAAGCTTGGTGGGGTCATAAACCGCTGCTTTTCAACAGCCACAACTTACTTCAGCACACTAAATAATACTTACTTATTTATTAGTTATGGTAAAATGTATAAGTCAACAGTTAGATGTGAAAATAGTGGTATGGAAACAAAAGCATTTGTAGGAAGAATGGAGGACGTTTTTCGTGGCAAAAGTTACAGCACATCAGTTAATGGAAAAATTACAGCTTGAATTGGTAAGTGGTGAAGAGGGAATTTATAGGCCAATCACTACGAGTGATATTTCTCGTCCTGGCATGGAAATGGCCGGTTATTTTAACTATTATCCGGCAAAACGTGTGCAATTATTGGGGAAAACAGAGTTAACGTTTTTTGATCAACTTTCAGATGAGGAGAAAGTCGACCGGATGGAACGTCTTTGTACATACGATACACCTGCAATCATCCTTTCACGAAACATTGAAGTACCACGACAACTACTGGAGGCTTCTCAAAAAGTTGGTGTTCCAGTCATGCGTTCTAGTCTAACGACTACACGATTAAGTAGTACTCTAACTAACTATTTAGAGAGTGAGCTAGCACCGATGACAGCCGTGCACGGTGTTTTGATTGATATATATGGAATTGGTGTGTTAATTACTGGTTCTAGTGGAGTCGGGAAAAGTGAAACGGCACTTGACTTAGTCCGACGTGGACATCGTCTAGTCGCTGATGACTCTGTTGAAATTCGCCAAGAACATGATGGGTTAATTGGGAGATCTCCGGAATTAATTCGTCACTTATTGGAAATTCGCGGATTAGGAATTATTAATGTTATGACGTTATTTGGAGCGGGTGCTGTTCGGATTTTTACGCCAATTATGATGACTGTTCATCTTGAATTATGGGATCAAACCAAAGCTTATGATCGTCTAGGGCTTGATGAAGAGATGATGCGTATTTTTGATACAGACATCCCAAGAATTACGGTACCTGTTCGTCCTGGACGTAACTTGGCCGTTATTATCGAGGTTGCAGCCATGAATTACCGTCTAAAACGAATGGGGATTAACGCTGCCGAAGAGTTTTCAGCTAGATTATCAAACGTCATTACTGATGGCGATAAAGAGGAAATTTAGAAGATAATTAGGAATTGTGAATTGTGAATTATGAATTATGAATTATGAATTATGAATTATGGTTAGAGCACAGCTTCGATGCCGGCAATTCAAAATTCTTAATTCAAAATTTAAAAGAAGAGGTGCTAAACTATGATTTTTCAAATTCAACCTTTAAACCCAGTCGCCATTGACTTGGGGTTTCTCACGGTTTATTGGTATGGTCTGATAATTGGTTTTGGGGCATTTTTAGGGTACATTATCGCAAACCGTGAGGCAGTAAGGCGTGGCTTGCCTAATGACCTGTTTGCTGACATTTTATTATGGGCGATCCCAATCGCCATTCTTTCATCTAGGCTTTATTATGTTCTATTTAAATGGGATTACTATAGCCAAAACCCAGGGCAAATTTTTGCGATCTGGGAAGGCGGCTTAGCAATTCATGGTGGTTTAATCGGAGCATTAATTACTGGTTATATTTTTGCAAAAAAACGTGGGGTTTCCTTTTGGAAGCTGGCTGATATTGCAGCACCAAGTATTTTACTCGGTCAGGCGATCGGGCGTTGGGGAAATTTCATGAACCAAGAGGCTCACGGTGGTCCGGTTGATCCGGGATTTTTACAAAACTTGTTTATCCCGCAATTCATTATTGATCAAATGTATATTAACGGTCAGCACTATCATCCAACGTTCTTATATGAATCTCTTTGGAGTTTACTAGGGGTTGCCTTATTAATTTATTTACGTCGCGTAAATCTTCGTCGTGGTCAAATGTTCTTATTTTACGTGATCTGGTATTCATTCGGAAGGTTTTTCATTGAAGGCTTACGAACAGATAGTTTAATGATGTTTGATTTGCTGAGAACGGCTCAAGTAGTTTCGTTAGTTTCAATTATTGCTGCAGTTGTCCTAATTATTTATCGCAACAAAATGGGTCTAGCAGACATCCGTTATCTAGATGCAGAACCTGAGCAAAAGAAAGCTAAGAAAAAGAAGTCCAAATAAGGAGTGAGAGATTTTGGGTAGTATAAAAAGGGGATTACTAGTAGGTTTACAGACAACTTGGACTTTAGGAAAAATCATTTTTCCGATAACCCTTTTGGTGACGTTAATTGGCCATACTCCATTGTTAACATGGCTTGCTCAAATTCTCTCACCAGTTATGAATTTGATTGGTTTGTCAGGAGAAGCTGCCATACCTTTAGTTTTAGGAAATATCCTGAATTTATATGCGGCCATTGGTGCCATACTAACCTTAGATTTAACGGTTAAAGAGGTTTTTATTTTAGCAGTGATGCTTTCCTTTTCTCATAATTTATTAGTTGAATCTGCGGTCGCCACAAAAGTTGGAATTCGGATGTCAGTCGTACTCGCAGTTCGCATTGGACTCGCACTGTTTTCTGCGGCGGTCATCAACTTTTTCTGGGATGGTGGAGGAGAGCAGGCACAATATGGGTTAGTATCAGCACCGTCAACGGAAGTCAGCGGTTGGGGACAAATCCTCTATCAAGGGCTTGAGAGTGCAACACTCGGGGTGTTTCAATTAGCCCTTATCGTAATCCCACTCATGGTAGCGATTCAAATTATGAAAGATCTAAACTGGCTCAACTGGTTCTCAAAAGCGATGTCTCCTTTTACAAGAATGTTAGGAATGAAAGAGAACACTTCAACGACTTTAGCAGCTGGATTAGTCTTTGGGCTAGCCTATGGTGCAGGCGTGATGATTCAAGCCGTTAAAGAAGATGGTGTGAAAAAGAAAGACTTATATCTAGCTTTTATCTTCTTAGTTGCCTGCCATGCTGTCATCGAGGACACCTTACTGTTTATCCCGTTAGGCATTCCGATCTGGCCGCTGTTCCTGATTAGACTTGTGACAGCTATCGTCCTAACCATGCTCGTAGCCTTTGTTTGGAACCGGCTTGAGAAAAATGAGAAAATAGAAGAGAAGAATGTAGTTTAAATGTAGAATGTAGAATGTAGAATGTAGAATGTAGAATGAAAAATTTTAATTATAAATTATAAATTATGAATTATGAATTGTGCGGGAAAAGCTTCTAGGCATTTCAAAACCATTCTACATTCTTAATTCTGAATTCTACATTACAAAAGGAGTTTGTTATGAAAATAGATACGGTGTTATTTGATTTAGATGGTACGTTAATTAATACGAACGAGTTAATTATTGCTTCGTTTATCCATACGTTGGATCATTATTATCCAAATGAGTATACGAGAGAAAAGGTTATTGAATTTATCGGACCTTCGTTACATGATACGTTTAGTCGTATGAACCCTGAAAAGGTTGACGAAATGATTGATATGTACCGCACATTTAATCATGAAAAGCATGATGAGTTAGTAGAGGAGTACGGTACGGTGAAGGAAACAGTGAAGGCCCTACATGAAAAAGGGTATAAGCTAGCTGTTGTAACAACAAAGCGCTCAGACACAGCTCGAATGGGCTTGAGGTTAACAGGACTTGAAGAGTACTTTCCTGTACTAGTAGGGATTGATGATGTCGAAAAGGTAAAGCCTGATCCAGAACCACTTTTAAAGGCTTTAAACCAATTAAATTCAACTCCTGAACAAGCAATTATGGTTGGCGACAGCCAGTACGATGTGCTTGGTGGAAAAAATACAGGTACAAAAACAGCAGCTGTTGCTTGGACAATTAAAGGAAGAGAGTTTTTAGAAGGCTACAACCCAGACGTAATGCTTGAAACAATGTCTGATTTGCTGCCTTACTTAGGAGAAGATGCCCTTGGCTAGACGAACGACTCGTTATCCTGTTGAAGGTGCAAATTCCCTTTGGCAAATTTACAAAACCGTTCCTTTTCTAAAAGTAATGAAAAACTTCATCATCATTCAAATCGCACGTTACACGCCGATCATTCCTTTTAAAAATTGGCTTTATCGGACATGTTTACGAATGAAGGTTGGCGAACAGTCTGCTGTCGCCTTAATGGTGATGATGGACATCATGTTTCCTGAAAAAATTAGCATAGGCAAAAATACGGTGATTGGCTACAACACGACAATTTTAGCCCATGAATATTTAGTAGGGGAATATCGTCTAGGTGAAGTCATAATCGGCGACGAAGTAATGATTGGGGCAAATACAACGATTTTACCTGGAGTAATTATTGGTGACAGAGCCACAGTTGCTGCCGGTTCGTTGGTTCACAAAGATGTCCCAGCCGGAGCATTTGTCGGCGGCAACCCAATGCAGATCATAAGAGAACCATCACAGTGAGTTGTGATGGTTATTTTTTATGAGGGGAGACAGGGGGACAGGTCCCTTGTCTTGCCTCTGTCCGTGTTATTAGGGCAAATGATCGAATAACGAAGGTGAATGATAGAATAAGTGCTTGAAATGATCGAATAAGCTCGCCAAATGATAGAAAAGCTTAACCAAATGATCGAAAAATACAAAAAATTGATAGAATAACCAGGTTGTTTGTGACAAGGGGACAAGTAAGATGTCTTATTGCAGATTTAGATGATCGAATAAGTCCTCTAATTGATAGAAAAAACCTCTCATTTGATAGAAAAAACCATTCAATAGATCGAATTACTAGGTTGTAGATCTAAAACACATGAATCAATTAGAGTCAAATCCCCCTTTACAACAAAAAAAGGTTGATCTCCTTAAAAAATCAACCTCTAACCTGATTATTATTCTGTTTTCTCCTTCAAATTCATCAATATGTTCACTGCGAACAAAATTACTGCCAACGTGACTAAGTTTGCACTGATAATCGTCGCAAATGTCAACGATGTGTTCCCATAAACCATAAATGCTAGGCCGATCATCATCGCTGGCAAGCCGATGTTGTGTAGCCAAAAGTGGGCTTTGGCAAGTTTTGTTGCAGCAAGATTAGGAAATAAGACATACAAAATCCCAGCTAACGTTAGAGACGTCCAGCCTAACAAATTAATGTGTACATGGACTGGTGTTAGATTATAAGCATGAGCAGTAGACATATAATAGCCAAGTAAGACACCAATGACAAAGTACACGACTGAGATTTTAATTAAACGAACTCCCATGACTTTTCACCTCTTTTCTAAGTATTACTTCATATGTATTTCTCTGACTTTTTTCCTAGAACTGTAAAATTTACAAGTTCTAAAATCAAAAAGATGCGTAGTCGCTTTCGCACTTTAAAATAGTTTCTAGGGGACATTGAACCTGTCCGCCTCCTTTTATCGGTTCTAAGCACTGAAAAAGAGAGCGCAATTCACGCTCTCTCAGAAACTAGTTAGCTTTAGGTAAAAACCTCACAACATTTTTCCCCTTCAACTCTTCTTTATGATAGACCATTGGATACAAATTTCCTTCAGCCCATGTATCAACTTGGTCATAGTAATG
Organism: Anaerobacillus alkaliphilus; assembly: GCF_004116265.1. NCBI lineage: Bacteria > Bacillati > Bacillota > Bacilli > Caryophanales > Bacillaceae > Anaerobacillus > Anaerobacillus alkaliphilus. The sequence goes on from NZ_QOUX01000032.1 coordinate 138,646, forward strand.
CGGTGAAAATAGCTGTCCGGATTGTCCAGGCATAACGACATCATACATCGCATCCGTAGAACCTAAGTCGCCAACAAAGCGCCAGCCAGCACCATGTGTTACCTTACCAGTTTTTCGGTTGTAGGAGTTGGCAATTGGGTTTGCGCCACTTCCGCCTAGCTCCCATTTTCCAACATTAAATACGAGGTTTAACGGTTTGACTGAGCCTAACGGGTGATCGATCGTCATCACATGCCATTTGCCCCATGCCCACTTTGTTGGATCTTTCCCTTGCAACTCGACAACAGTTTCAACAGCCTCAGTAAATGTCTCTCTTGCCAACTCATCTAACGAACGATGAAGACCTGCTCGAAGTGAACCGAACAACAAGTGCTCTGGATGAGCATCGGCTTCTTTCACCAATTGATAGATGACTAGATTATGATTGTAAGGGAACCCTAATAAGTCCTCAAACAAAGCTGGACCAAGTAAGTTGTACCATTTGTTCCAAGCGAGGGCTTCACCAGAGTCAACCGTCTCTTCGTAATCCCACTCTCGTAACATCTGAATCACATCTTTTTCTAAATTGGTAAGAGGCGATGTACCCTCAGAACGATTAACAGCAGCAAGTAAAATCGGCAGTAAACTACGTGCCTGAGTATTTAACACGTCCGTTTGCATTTGCTTCATTTTTTCAACCGTAAACAGCTCACCGGAAGCAATCGTCTCCTCAATCATTTCCGTTAATCGCTCTGCACGATAAGGATAAAAGCTTCGGCCGATTTCATAAGGATATTCATCATCAACAGGCTTGTTATTGGCTGTGATAATATAGCCACGTTCTGGATTAGTAATTTGCGGCAGCTCTTCATTTGGAATAAATCCTTGCCATTGATAGTCTGGATCCCATCCAGGAACAGGTACCAACCCATTTGAACCATTGCTACGTATTGGCATTAGAGCTTGTCCACGATAACCGATATTTCCATCACGATCACCAAACACCCAGCTTAATGCCGGTGTTACAAAGCCATTCAGCCCTTCAGAAAATTCAACAACGTTTGTGGCACGGTTCAAACGCATAATTCCGTTTAGTTCTTCTCCAGCTTCCGCCCCTGTCCAACGAAGCGAAATCGCGTCATATAGATCGCCTTCTAGAACATTATTAATGATCGGGCCATTTCTTGTGACTTGAACGCGCTCAACAAATGGCTCATCCTCACCTTTAATTTTGATTGCCTCTTCAAAAATAGTAGCTTCTTCCCAATCACCATCAAATAAAAATAAATCTTTATCCGTTTGGTGAGCTTTCTCTAAAAATAAATCTTCCTGATCGACAGATAGAGCCGTAACTCCCCATGCCATATGTTCGTTATGACCAAGAACTATCCCAGGAACTCCAGGTACAGTTACACCAACTGAATGAAAGTCGCCATCCAACTGTAGATGTGTTTGGTACCAAACACTAGGAATCGCAAAGCCCAGATGCGGATCATTTGCCACCATTGGGAAACCTGATTCTGTATACTTGCCGCTTATCACCCAGTTGTTACTGCCATTGTGCTCAGGTGGTGCAAACGTCGTTAGTTTTTCAAGTTCCTCCATTGAAAAAGGAGAGGTTTCCGCTACCTGATAGATCGTAGGAAACTTGTCATCAATATGAAACTCTGGAAATAAATTTGGCGCATCGACATTGCCTAGAACATTAATCATACGATAGTGCTCTAATTCTGAACGGAAATTTCCTGACAACGTGTAACCCATATATTTTACAACTAGCGCTGTATCCTCGGCGGTCCACGGCTCTGGCTGATAGCCTAAAATTCGAAACTCCACCGGGTACTTTCCAGTAGAGAACGCATCGTTCATGTATTGGTTGACACCGCTTACATAAGCATCCACAATTTTCACTGTTTCCTCATTAAACATCGATACTAAAGCATCAGTCGTCCGGTGCATCCCGTATGTCCGAAAAAACCGGTCCGTATCTAGTGCTTGTTTTCCGATTACTTCAGACAAACGCCCACCTGCTAACCGCCTCGTCATATCCATTTGAAACAAACGGTCTTGGGCAGTCACATAGCCTTGGACGAAAAATAAGTCTTCTAACGATGTTGCTTGGATTTGCGCGACACCGCGTTCATCACGGATCACCGTTACTTCCTCATTTAGCTCTGCAAGCGAGACGGTTCCGTTAACAGAAGGAAGACTTCTTGTGACAAACCAATAGCCTGTCCCAACCGCAAGAATAAGTAGAAATAAGAGAACACATAAAGACCAGACTGTGATTTTTACCCACTTTCGTTTTCGTAAAATGGGTTTTTCAATCGTTGCTTCCAAATTAACACCTCCATTTTTTTCCTTCAAAACTAGTATACTCTAAAGTTGTACTATTTTAATTTTTAAAAATTTAGTACAAATCACCGACCTACACATACTAGAAATATTTATGCAAAAAGGTTGACGGGTTTCCTCATGGAGTGTATTCTATTTTTAGAATACTTTATTATATTAGCAGACTAAAGTAAAAATAAACGAACCATTGAACGGAGTGTGAGAGATGACAAAGCCTTTTATGTTCGAAAAGCCAATTGGAATGCGTGATACGCTCCCAAATTTGTATGAAGCAAAACAAAAGATCCGCCAAGGAATGACAGAGGAAGTAAAGCTTTGGGGCTATCAACCGATTGAAACCCCGACGTTAGAATATTATGAGACGGTTGGTGTAGCATCAGCCATTTTGGATCAGCAGTTATTTAAACTTTTAGATCAACGGGGCAATACACTTGTGCTACGACCGGATATGACAGCACCCATTGCTAGACTTGCCGCCTCAAGTTTAAAAGATGTCAGCACACCACTACGATTAGCCTATGATGCGAATGTTTACCGCGCTCAGCATGACGAAGGAGGGCGCCCAGCTGAATTCGAGCAAATTGGCGTTGAATTAATTGGTGATGCTTCTAATAGTGCGGACGGCGAAGTAATTGCATTAATGATCGCTACCTTAAAAAAAGCAGGCCTTACACATTTCAAAATCGCGATCGGTCACGTCGGTTACGTCAATGCGCTTTTACTAGAAATCGTCGGTAACGAGCAACGCACCGACACACTACGCCGTTTCCTTTATGAAAAGAATTACGTCGGCTACCGTCAGCACGTGAAAAGCTTGCCACTATCGTCAATTGATAAAACTCGACTTTTACAACTTTTGAACCTACGTGGTGAGTTTTCGAAGCTAGCAGAAGCGAAAGAGCTAGTGACAACGGAAAAAGGCATTAAAGCAGTTCAAGAACTAGAAAAACTACTAGGTGTCCTTGACTGTTACGGTATCACTGATTTTGTCAAACTAGACTTAAATCTGGTCATGCATATGAGCTACTATACAGGTCCAGTTTTTGAAGCATATAGTGATAACCTTGGAACACCGATTGCCTCTGGAGGTCGTTATGATGAGTTGCTACAAAAGTTTAACCGACCGGCTCCAGCGACCGGTTTTGGAATTCGTTTAGACTTACTTATCAAAGCACTTGGAGTAAAAGGTGAGACACAGCCAATTACTTGTATCATCTACTCAAACGAACGTCGGAAAGATGCGATTGAACTTGCCAAAGAAAAGCGTCAAGAAGGGCTTGCGGTAATCTTGCAAGACCTTTCTGGAGTGAAGGACGTAGACGTATTTTCTGAAGGCTTTGAAGATATCATTTATTGCATCGGTAAAAATGGAAAGGGGGATAACTAAATGTTAACAGTAGCAATGCCAAAAGGACGTATATTTGAAGAGGCTGTTGAGCTTCTTCGTAAAGCAGGCTACAATCTCCCGCCTGAGTTTGAGGACAATCGCCGCCTGATTATAGATGCTGAAGAAGCAGGGATGCGCTTTATCCTCGCCAAACCGATGGACGTTCCTACCTATGTGGAGCACGGCGTTGCCGACATTGGTGTTGCCGGCAAAGATACGATGATTGAAGAAGAGCGTGACGTTTATGAAGTGCTAGATTTGAAAATTAGCGAGTGCTACATGGCGGTTGCAGCTCTACCGACCTATGAAAAAAACAATGATATTGCACCAAAAGTCGCAACGAAATATCCGAACCTAGCCTCTACCTACTTCCGTGAACAAGGTGAGCAGGTAGAGATAATTAAATTGAACGGTTCGATCGAACTAGCGCCACTAATTGGCCTTGCCGATCGTATTGTAGATATTGTTTCAACTGGGTCAACATTGCGAGCAAACGGATTAGTAGAACTAGAGAAAATCGTGCCAATTACCTCGCGTTTAATCGTGAACCCAGTAAGTTACCGGATGAAAGATGTCATCATTGACGAAGTTGTCGAGCGCTTAGCCGCCGTGATTGAGGGGGAAGACGAATGAGAATTGAACAAGTAACAGAGAAAGTCTCATTAAAACGAAGCATTGACCAAGGAACAGCTCTTCAGCAGCAAGCCGTCGAAGAAATTATCGCCGCTGTTCGCCGTGAAGGTGACGCTGCCGTCCGTTCCCTAACGGAAAAATTTGATGGAGCTTCTTTAGAAAATTTTCGCGTGACAAAAGAAGAATTAGAAGCCGCCTACGCACAAATTGATGACGAAGTACTTGCTGCGCTTCGCGAGGCAATGGGGAATATTCGCCGCTTCCATGAACGTCAAAAGCGCGAGTCTTGGTTTGCAACAGAAGCAGATGGAACGATCCTCGGACAAAAAATTACACCGCTAGATTCTGTCGGCGTTTACGTTCCTGGCGGAACTGCGGCCTACCCATCGTCAATCTTGATGAATGTGATTCCAGCTCAAGTTGCTGGGGTAGAAAAGATTGTTATGGTATCACCACCAGGTAAAGATGGTACGCTCCCAGCAGGGGTATTGGTAGCCGCTAACGAATTAGAAGTAGAATACATTTATAAAATGGGCGGAGCCCAAGCTGTTGCTGCCCTTGCCTACGGAACTGAAACCGTTCCAGCTGTTGATAAAATTGTTGGTCCAGGTAATATTTATGTCGCGTTAGCCAAACGTGCGGTTTACGGACATGTGGACATCGATATGATCGCTGGCCCAAGTGAAATTGTTGTTCTTGCTGACGAAGGAGCAAACCCATCTTATATAGCAGCTGATCTTTTATCACAAGCAGAGCACGACAGGTTGTCTTCAGCCGTATTGGTCACACCATCAACTCAACTAGCTGAAGCCGTCTCGCTTGAAGTTGAACAACAGTTAGCCACGCTACCACGTAAAGAGATTGCCGAAGCTTCAATCCGTGATTATGGCGTCATTTACGTCACTCAGGATCTTGATGAAGCAGTCGATGTTGTTAATGAACTAGCACCTGAACACTTAGAAGTTCTGACCGAAGAGCCAATGGCCTTGTTAGGGCAAATTCGCCACGCAGGTGCGATCTTCTTAGGACCATACAGCTCAGAGCCCGTCGGCGATTACTTTGCCGGCCCAAATCATGTGTTACCAACCAACGGAACCGCCCGTTTTTCAAGCCCATTAAACGTTGATGACTTTACAAAGAAATCAAGCATTATTTCATATAGCAAGACCGCACTTATGAACAATGCCCACAAAATCGCTGCCCTAGCTCGCCTCGAAGGCCTCGAAGCCCACGCGAGAGCGGTGGAAATTCGGGTGCCTGGCACCATTCGTGGACAATTTTAGCTAAAAGTCCGCCTGAGGTGGACGTTTAATTATGTATTGATGGAGGAATGAACATGAGTAGAACTGCGAGTATTGAACGGATTACGAATGAAACGCAAATTAAGCTGCAACTACAAGTAGACGGGGAAGGGAAAGCGGATATTAAGACGCCAGTTCCGTTCCTAAATCATATGTTAGATCTTTGGACAAAGCACGGAGTATTCGATTTAACGGTTGATGCCGATGGTGATGTGGAAATTGATGATCACCACACAACAGAGGATATTGGTATTTGTCTCGGGATTGCTTTAAAAGATGCTTTAGGTGACAAAAAGGGGATTAAACGTTACGGTAATGCCTTTGTACCGATGGACGAAACGCTCGCTCAGGTTGTTGTTGACTTAAGCAACCGTCCACACTTAGAGTTTCGCGCTGAGTTACCTAGTAAAAAGGTAGGAACGTTTGATACGGAGTTAGTACACGAATTTTTATGGAAATTTGCGTTAGAGTCACGAATGAACCTGCATGTTATCGTTCACTATGGAACAAACACTCACCACATCATAGAAGCAATCTTCAAAGCATTAGCTAGAGCGTTAGATGAAGCAACAACTGTCGATCCAAGGATTAAAGGTGTGCCTTCGACGAAAGGGATGTTATAAATGATCGGAATCGTTGATTATGGAATGGGCAATCTACATAGCGTGAGTAAAGCGTTAGAGCGCCTAAACTATCAATATTTTATCTCTGAAAATCCAGCAGAGTTAGCGAAAGCGGATGGTCTAATTCTACCCGGAGTTGGTTCTTTTAAAGATGCAATGGAGATCCTCAGAAGCACTAAACTTGATCAATTTTTACTCAACTGGGCCGAGTCGGGTAAACCACTTTTAGGAATCTGTTTAGGAATGCAACTGTTGTTTGAGCATAGCGAAGAAAACGGAGATACAACGGGTCTCTCTCTCCTAAAAGGTAACGTGCGCCGCTTTAAAGGGGAAACGGATACAGGTGAACGTTACAAAGTTCCACATATGGGTTGGAATCGACTTCAGTTTCATCAACAACACCCTCTTTTAGAGAACGTTGATCAAGGTCATGTTTACTTTGTTCATTCTTACGTTGTTCAAGAAATGGAGGAAAGTAACTTACTAGCGAGCAGTCAATATGATGTCGTTGTACCGGCGGTTGTCGGTAAAAATAATGTCCTAGGTGCACAATTTCACCCGGAAAAAAGTAGTGCTGTCGGTATGAAGCTATTAGAAAATTTTGCGACACTGGTTTCAAAAGAAAGAGAGGCGAAAGTCTATGAGTAAATTTACGATTTATCCTGCTATCGATATCCGTGATGGCAATTGTGTTCGCCTCATTCAAGGTGATTATGATCAAGAAACAGTTTACGGAAATTCCCCATTAGATATGGCACGACGGTTTGCGGAAGATGGAGCGGAATGGATTCATACGGTTGATTTAGACGGGGCAAAAGCTGGTCACCGTGTCAATCATGAGCACGTAATCTCCATTGCAAAAGAGTTAAACGTCAAAGTCCAAGTAGGTGGCGGGATTCGTACACCAGAGGATGTGGCAGCTTACTTAGAGAACGGAGTTGACCGCGTTATCTTAGGAAGCTCTGCGATCAAAGATCCTGAATTTGTGAAAGCAATGCTAAAGCAATATGGTGAAAAAATTGCGATTGGCATCGACGCAAGAGATGGCTATGTGGCGACAGAAGGCTGGTTAGAAACGTCAAAGGTTACAGCTGAAGCACTGGGGATTGAGCTTGCTAGTCATGGTGCTGAGGTATTTATTTTCACAGATATCTCTCGTGATGGCATGCTGTCAGGCCCTAACACAGAAGCAATTGCAGCCTTAGCTCGTGCAACCGGTAAAGAAGTGATTGCCTCGGGTGGCGTTAGTCAGTTAAATGACCTTACAGAACTAAAACAATATGAGCAAGACGGGATTGGTGGGGCGATCATCGGTAAGGCGCTTTACACGAACCAGTTTACCTTAACTGAAGCGCTAGAGCGAGGTGCTGTTAATGCTAGCTAAACGGATTATTCCATGTTTAGACGTAAAAGAAGGCCGAGTAGTAAAAGGAGTACAGTTTGTAAATTTACGCGATGCTGGTGACCCAGTAGAATTAGCTAAATTTTACGATGAGCAAGGTGCTGACGAGCTTGTCTTTTTAGATATTTCTGCTTCTCACGAAGGTCGAGAAACGATGGTCGATGTTGTTGAACAAGTGGCTGGTCAGTTAGCGATCCCGTTCACGGTTGGTGGTGGGATCAACTCGCTAGCGGATATGAAACGAATTTTACGAGCGGGAGCAGACAAGGTATCGCTTAACACAGCAGCGGTGCTTCGACCAGAACTGATTACAGAAGGAGCTGACTTCTTTGGTTCGCAGTGCATTGTTGTAGCAATTGATGCGAAATACGACGAAGAGTTAGGATCGTGGCGAGTCTACACGCACGGCGGTCGTAAAGCAACAGAGTGGGAAGTCATTTCTTGGGCAAAAGAAGCTGTCGCCCGTGGTGCCGGAGAAATTCTGTTAACAAGCATGGATCAAGATGGTGAAAAGAAAGGCTTTGACCTACCGTTAACAAAGGCAGTTGGTGAAGCTGTTACGGTTCCTGTAATTGCTTCTGGTGGAGCTGGCTCGAAAGAAGATTTTGAACCAGTGTTTCAGGATGCAAAGGCTGATGCAGCTCTTGCAGCTTCCATTTTTCACTACAAAGAAACATCTGTTGCAGAAGTGAAAACCTTTTTAAAACAGAAAGGGGTTGAAGTTCGCTAATGAACATCAAATTTGATGAAAAAGGACTAATCCCAGCAGTCGTACAGGATGCTACCAGTAAGGAAGTACTTACTGTCGCTTATATGAACGAGGAATCACTACAAAAAACGATTGAGACGAAAGAAACCTGGTTTTATAGTCGCTCAAGGCAAGAACTTTGGCATAAAGGAGCAACGTCTGGCAATACTCAAAAGGTTGTCGATATTCGTTTTGACTGTGACCAAGATGCCCTAGTGGTGTTAGTTGTTCCGGCAGGTCCTGCTTGTCACACAGGTTCGTATAGCTGCTTTAGTGACTCTCTTTTAGAAGAAGAAGTAGCAAACACGGATAACCGTTATGAAATCTTAAACCTGCTTGAAGCAACGATTGCCCAGCGTGAGGCAGAGCGCCCTGAAGGATCTTATACCACCTACTTATTTGAAAAAGGCATTGATAAGATGTTGAAAAAGATCGGTGAAGAGGCCGGCGAAGTCATTATTGCAGCTAAAAATCGTGACCCAGAGGAATTACGCTGGGAGATTGCCGACTTATTATTCCACCTCCTTGTCGTTATGCGAGAACAAAATCTTTCACTAGATACAGTTCTCGATACATTGAAAGAAAGACATGCAAAATAACTGGCAAACGCAAGGGAGGAAGTGACCTTGCGTTTGTTTCGTTTGTAGAAGAGGAATTTCCATGGAGATGAGGGTTAATGATGAGAGAATTAAACGCGATCCTCCTAACATCTGGTAAAGTTAGTCAAAATACCGAGAGAATTAAACGCAATTCTCCTAAAAACTGGTAAAGTTAGTCAAAATAACAAGAGAATTAGACGTGATCCTCCTAACATCTGGTAAAATTAGTCAAAATAACAAGAGAATTAAACGCGATCCTCCTAACAACTGGAAAAGTTAGTCAAAATAACAAGATGATTAAACAGAAATATCCTAACATCTGGTAAAGTTAGTCAAAATAACAAGAGAATTAGACGCAATCCTCCTAACATCTGGTAAAGTTAGTCAAAATAACAAGAGAATTAAACGCGATCCTCCTAACATCTGGTAAAGTTAGTCAGAATAACAAGATGATTAAACAGAAATATCCTAACAACTGGAAAAGTTAGTCGAGATAACGAGAGGATTAAACGTATTTCTCCTAAAAACTGGTAAAGTTAGTCAAAATAACGATAGGATTAAACACAATTCTCCTAACAACTGGAAAAGTTAGTCGAAATACTGAGAGAATTAAACAGAATCCTCCTAAAAATTGGTAAAGTCAGTCAAAATAACAAGAGAATTTAACGCGCTTCTCCTAACAACTAGAAAAGTTAGTCAAAATACCGAGAGAATTAACCACCATCCTCCTAACAAATGTAAAAATCAGTCAAAATATCAATAAAACCAACCAACTTCCCTCTAATAACTAAAAACTCAGCCTACTAACGAAAAAACCCTCTACTGTATCCACAAAAACTCCAAAGCTAGCTTATCGCCAAAATGACGTACCTGATATACGTAACACTCGCCCCAAACACCCAAAAAACATTACAATAAAATAACGTCTTGCTCATTAACAAACAGACAGAAAAGTGATATACTACGCGAGTAACCATTTGTAGTATGGGAGGTAGAAATGGGTAAACATACGGAAAAAGTAACTCAAATGGGGTTAGTCATCTCTAATCTCCAAGATGGCGCCTATTTCTATAACAAAGGAATAGAAGCTTATCGTGAAAAAAACATGATGAAAGCACAACGTTATCTTGAGCGTGCTGTCAAACTAGATCCTAAGGAACCGGCGTTTCAATGCCAGTTAGCCATCGTTCATGCTGACTTAGGAGAGTTTCATCGCTCGAATGAAAGTTTACAAAAAATCATAGATGATAATTTAGGTGACGAAATGCCTGAATGCTACTTCTTTTTAGCAAATAACTACGCCAATCTTGGGTTATTTGAACACGCGAGAAAAGAAGCACTTTTATATATTGAGAAAGACCCTGATGGTGAATTTTTAGAGGATATTGAAGACCTACTCGAACTGATCCAAGAAGAAGAGGATGATCTTTTTGCTGAAGCAGAGACGTTCTTAATTCGTTATGAACTAGCATCACATGAGTTGAAAAAGGGAAATTACCAAAAAGCTATTGAATTCTTCTCAGAACTGTTAATAGAGAGACCTGATTACTGGATGGCCCACATTCGCTTAGCAGAAGCTACTTATTTAAGTGGCAAAGCTAAAAAGGCTATTGAACTCCTTAGATCAGTATTGGAAAAGGAAGACAATCTTTTGGCAAGATGTCATTTGATGACCTACCTTTTTGAGACAGGTGAACAAAAGAAAGCCAAAGAAATCGCTCAGTCATTAGCAAATGTATGGAGCTTGGACTTAGACCATGACTATAGTATAGCGATAGCCTTTGGAAAAATAGCTGAACATGAGTTGGCTTATAAAGGTTTAGAACGCCTTACTCGTAAAGGCTTCGGCGATTCAACCAAGTTTATTTATCAGCTGGGCGTAGCGGCCTATTATACAGGCAGAACAAAGAAAGCTATTACACTTTGGGAAAAGTTAGCGACACACGGCAATGACTCTGCAATCGCAAATCTTGATATACTAAAAGAAGGTAATAGGATAACACCATCTTACAATTATTCCGTTCAGAATGAGTGGTAGAATAAATACATTCCTTGTTGTGAAAATTAAATATGGTAACCTTGCCTGCAAAGTAACTACGTAAACAATGTTACTTTGCATTTTTATTGTCTACATATTTATCTTGAGCAGTATATTGGACTTATTTTGCCGGATTTATTAGGATAGTAATTGTTAGAGATATTACAGTCTACTTTATATAGAAATATCAATGCCACTAGGGAGTTGAATGGAATGAGTGAAGAAAAAATTTATGACGTCATCATAGCGGGTGCTGGTCCAGCAGGGATGACAGCAGCTGTTTATACATCTCGAGGAAATCTATCTACGTTAATGCTTGAACGTGGTGTGCCTGGGGGACAAATGGCAAATACAGAAGACGTGGAAAATTACCCTGGCTATGAAAGCATTTTAGGTCCTGATCTATCAACAAAAATGTTTGATCATGCGAAAAAGTTTGGTGCCGAATACGCATATGGGGATATCAAAGAAATTAAAGACGGAAAAGAATATAAAACAGTTGTAACAGGTAGTAAGGAATTTAAAGGTCGAGCTATCATTGTTGCAACAGGTGCTAAATATAAAAAGCTTGGTGTTCCAGGTGAAAATGAATTAGGCGGACGTGGCGTTTCTTATTGTGCAGTTTGTGACGGAGCGTTTTTCAGAGGGAAAGAGCTAGTTGTTGTAGGTGGGGGAGATTCAGCTGTTGAAGAAGCGGTCTACCTAACGCGCTTTGCAACGAAAGTTACAATTGTTCACCGTCGTGACGAGCTTCGAGCGCAAAAAATCCTTCAAGATCGCGCATTTGCCAATGAAAAAATTAATTTCATCTGGAACTCTGTTGTTACTTCTATTAATGAAGATAATCGCAAAGTCGGCAGTGTCACGATCAAAAACAATGATGGCACTGAACAAGAATTTAAAACAGACGGCGTGTTTATTTACATCGGAATGGAACCGTTAAATGATGCCATTAAAAATTTAGGGATTATCAATGCAAACGGTTATGTGGAAACAAATGACCAAATGGAAACGAGAGTTCCAGGAATTTTTGCGGCTGGTGATATTCGTGAAAAAACATTGCGTCAAATTGTAACTGCTACAGGTGATGGTAGTATTGCTGCTCAAGCGGCTCAACATTATGTGGAAGAACTAATGGAAGAACTTAAGAAGTAAAGGTTTAGGGCACCTGTTCTAGGTGTCCTTTTAAAACTGTTTACCCCTGATAGCAAGGACGATTTGTAAATAATTAGACAAGGTATAAAACGCAAATTACACTATCTTAACAAAAAGTTACCCGCTTTTAATTCAGTTGTAACAGTTTTGAAATATAATAAGGTTATGATATGAGTAAGTAATTGACCCCCTTTTTTATATACTTTCTTGTCGCACGAATGAACGCTGTTCGTGCTCTTTTTTTGTCTAAAAGGAACTTGAATTTTCAGAAATTATTTTACTGCAAAAAAATATTGTGTAATAATATTATAGGAAACATTTCACATACATAAAGACTTACATTTTTTAGGAATGTTACGATCTGAAAAATATAGTATACTATATAAAAGAAAAAGAGTATGTTAAGCTATAAAATTAACTGTGTTTCTCTCAATTTTTGAAATGACTAGTACAGAGGTGGGAACTTTGCAAAGAGTTACGAATTGTGTCGTCAAGATTGATCAGAAAGTATTATTGTTACAAAAGCCTTCAAGAGGTTGGTGGGTAGCACCAGGTGGAAAAATGGAAAGCGGAGAGTCCATCAAAGAAGCTGTCACAAGGGAATTTCGTGAAGAAACCGGCTTAGACATTCATGCCCCTGAGATTAAAGGGGTTTTTACGATTGTTATTAAAGATAAAGAGACCATTCTTGATGAGTGGATGATGTTTACCTTCCGTTCGACAAAGGTTACGGGAGACATTTTAGATGAGTCACCAGAAGGTCACTTAGAGTGGCAAGAGATAGAAAATGTGAAAAAGCTACCGATGGCCCCAGGCGATGTGTTTATCTTTGAACATATTTTGTATTCAGACGACGTCATTTACGGTACATTTTATTATACAAAAGATTTTGAGTTATTATCCTATGAATTAGACCCAGCGAAATAAATGTTGTGAGATTACTTTACAATTACGTAATTGTTGAACAAACATAGCCTTAAAATCATATAAAGAAAGGGAGAAGCACTTATGTCAGCAAAACGAGATATACAAGTAGTCATTATTACAGGAATGTCAGGTGCGGGAAAAACGGTTGCGGTACAAAGTTTCGAGGATTTAGGCTTCTTCTGTGTTGATAATCTGCCACCCGCGTTAATTCCTAAATTTATTGAGCTTATTGAAAGCTCAGGGGAAATGAATAAAGTAGCATTAGTTATTGACCTTCGTGGTCGTGAGTTCTTTGATCAACTTTTTCAATCAATCGATTATTTAGGAACAGTGACTGAAGTTAAACCACAAATCATCTTTTTAGATGCAAAAGATAGTAAGCTTGTACAACGTTATAAAGAGACTCGCCGTTCACATCCATTAGCACCAAAGGGTCTCCCATTAGAGGGGATTCAACTAGAGAGAGAAATGCTTGAAGAACTTAAAGGTCAAGCACAACAAATTATAGATACAACGGATTTAAAACCAGTTCAGCTACGCGAAAAAATTATCGAGCGTTTTTCTGCTGCTGAGCAGCATTCGTTCTCAGTAAATGTGATGTCATTTGGCTTTAAATACGGAATGCCAATAGACGCTGATTTAGTATTTGATGTTCGTTTCTTACCAAATCCTCATTATATTGATCATATGAGACCAAAGACAGGCTTGGAAGAAGAAGTTTCTTCTTATGTTTTAAAATGGACGGAAACACAGCAATTTATTGAGAAACTTGATGACTTATTGACGTATATCTTACCTCACTATAAACGTGAAGGGAAAAGTCAAGTTGTGATTGCGATTGGGTGTACGGGTGGTAAACATCGTTCAGTCACTCTTGCTGAGTATTTTGGGAAAAAGTATTCAACCGATTATAAAACGTTTATTACACACCGAGATGTTCATAAAGGGAAGGGAAATTAGGTGAAAAAAGCGAATATCGTAGTTATTGGTGGTGGAACAGGTTTATCAGCCATTTTACGGGGGTTAAAAACGTTCCCTGTAGATATCACTGCCATAGTCACTGTCGCCGATGATGGCGGTAGCTCAGGACGTCTTCGTGAAGAATTTGACATACCTCCTCCTGGAGATGTCCGAAACGTTCTAGTTGCCCTTTCAGAGGTGGAACCCTTGGTCGAAGAATTATTTCAACACCGTTTCCAAAACGGTCATGGCTTACAAGGCCATTCGTTGGGTAACTTATTATTAGCTGGTATGACATCGATTACAGGTGATTTTGCAAAGGGAGTTCATGAACTCAGCAAAGTATTAAATGTTCGTGGAAAAGTTCTTCCTGCAGCAAATCAAAGCATTGTCTTAAAGGCTGAAATGATCGACGGAAGTATAGTTGTTGGTGAATCTACCATCCCTAAAATTGGGAAAAAAATAAAGCGAGTATTTTTGACACCTGAAAACGTTCAACCACTAGCCGAGACCTTAACAGCAATAAGAAAAGCAGACTTAATCGTTATTGGCCCTGGAAGTCTTTATACGAGTGTTTTACCAAACTTACTCGTGCCTGGGATTGCTGAAGCAGTAAAAAAGGCTTCAGCGAAAAAGGTTTATATATGTAACGTAATGACACAGCCTGGTGAAACAGATAACTATACAGCAAGCGATCATGTGCAAGCGTTAGTCTCACATGTAGGCACAGGAATTATTGAGACAATTATTGTTAATAATCAAGAAATAGATAAACAATATTTAGAGCTTTATGCAAAAGAAGGCGCTAAAGACGTCAAATATGATAAAGTAGAGCTACAAAAACTCTCGTATCAAATTGTTGCCGATCGCCTCTTAATATACCGTGACAATCTTTTGCGTCACGACGCAATTAAACTTTCACAATTGTTATTATCATTACTTTAATTATGAATTTCGAATTATGAATTATGAATTATTGTAAGAAAGGCTTCGAAGCAAACCTTCAATCCATTCAATTCACAATTCATAATTCATAATTGACAATTTAAAAGGGGGTCTAGCCTTGTCTTCTTTCGCTGCGATGACAAAAAAAGAATTAACACAAATCGATGCAGAAGGTTGCTGCGCCGAAGCGGAATTAGCTGCCCTCATACGAATGAATGGTTCTTTATCTTTTAGTAATAAACAATTAGTTTTAGATATTACAACTGAAAATGCTGCTATCGCTAGAAGAATTTATACATTAATAAAGAAAACATTCCCAGTGCATGTGGAGTTGCTCGTTCGAAAAAAGATGCGCCTAAAGAAAAATAATGTCTATTTAGTGAGAATTTCACAGGAAGCGCAGAAACTGTTGGCGAATTTAGGTATTATGAAGGAAGGCTTCCAATTTGTTAGAGAAATATCAGATGATATAAAAAAGAATGGGTGCTGCAAAAGAGCTTATTTACGAGGTGCCTTTCTTGCAGGAGGATCAGTCAATCATCCTGAGACATCTTCTTATCATCTCGAAGTCTTCTCACTTTATGAGGAACACAATACTTCTCTTTTTGAGTTAGCAAATTCCTATGACCTAAATGCAAAAGTATTAGAAAGAAAAAAAGGTTTCATTATCTACATTAAGGAAGGCGAGAAAATTACTGAGTTTTTAAATATCATCGGAGCGCACCAAGCCTTATTGTTCTTCGAAGATGTTCGAATTATGAAAGACATGAGAAATTCGGTAAATCGACTTGTTAATTGTGAAACCGCTAACTTAAACAAAACAGTCGGTGCTGCCATGCGACAAGTGGAAAACATTCGCTTCATACAACGCGAGGTGGGATTAAACATCTTACCAGAAAAGCTAAGAGAAATTGCTGAACTTAGAGTAAATCATCAAGATGTAACCCTCAAGGAGTTAGGTGAAATGGTTTCCACAGGTAAGGTAAGTAAGTCGGGAGTAAATCATCGGTTGAGAAAAATTGATGAGTTTGCAAACAAATTACGAAATGGTGAAGCCGAATATAAGTTTTAAACGTAATGTAGTTAGGAACCAAAAAATTAAAAGAATTACATTGAATACATGAATTGTACAAAGGAGGAGAAAGAAATGGTAGAAAAAGCTGTCGTAGTTAACCGTAAGTCAGGATTACAAGCACGTCCTGCCGCGTTATTCGTACAAGAAGCAAACAGATTTAGTTCAAATATTTTTATTGAAAAAGAAGGCAGAAAAGTAAATGCCAAAAGCATCATGGGTATTATGAGCTTAGCTGTAGGATCTGGTAAAGAAATTACCATTATTGTTGACGGTAAAGATGAAGCCGAAGCAATTAATGCATTAGTAGCATTTGTACAAAAAGAAGAGTAGGATCAGACAATTGTCAATTGTCAATTAGGAATTGTGAATTAGCTTGGGGAAGGCTTCGAAGCTCTTCTTTCAACCAATTGACAATTCACAATTAGAAAAAGCTAGGTCGCATTGACCTAGCTTTTTTGCATAATTATTTTTTCTTAGTTAGTACATCATCAATTAAGCCGTATTCTTTTGATTTTTCTGCTGTCATGAAGTTGTCACGGTCTGTGTCACGTTGAATGATTTCGATTGGTTGACCAGTGCGTTCAGCTAAAATTTCGTTTAACTTAGCACGCATCTCTAGAATTCTTCTAGCGTGAATTTCGATATCAGAAGCCTGACCTTGAGTTCCACCAAGTGGTTGGTGAATCATCACTTCACTGTTTGGAAGTGCATAACGTTTTCCTTTTTCACCAGCAGCTAATAAGAAAGCACCCATTGAA
Organism: Anaerobacillus alkaliphilus; assembly: GCF_004116265.1. Taxonomy (NCBI): domain Bacteria; kingdom Bacillati; phylum Bacillota; class Bacilli; order Caryophanales; family Bacillaceae; genus Anaerobacillus; species Anaerobacillus alkaliphilus. The sequence continues at coordinate 155,531 of NZ_QOUX01000032.1, forward strand.
GCAGCCATTCCAATACAAATTGTTGACACTTTAGGTTGGATAAATTGCATAGTGTCATAAATAGCCATACCAGCAGTAATAGATCCACCCGGGCTGTTGATATATAGAGAAATATCTTTCTCTGGATCTTCTGCAGCTAAGAATAGTAACTGGGCAACAATTGAGTTAGCTACATTGTCATCAATTGCGCTTCCTAACATGATGATGCGGTCTTTTAAAAGTCGAGAATAAATGTCATACGCACGTTCACCGCGGTTTGTTTGTTCAATAACTGTAGGGATTAAATTCATAATAAAAGCCTCCTTAATTTGTTAAATCCTCTAATAATACTAAGTTTATGTATATCATAATCTAAAGGTCAGTGAAGGTCAAACGATATACACTGCCTGTGTAATAATTCGCTGACTTTTTCATAATTCCTGCTTCAAACTTTCCTTCATTCCTTTAATACATATTCATCTTAACCGAAACTATACAATTTAAAACCGACTAAATTTCGTTCCTGAAATTTTTTTAGAACAAAAGTCCCGATCAAAAATAGAAACTTGGACTCAATTCATGGTTGACATCTAGAGTTATAATAGAAAAAGTGGATTTTTGTAGATATTTGTCGAAAATGAAATTGGAGGGTTTTCAAATGGGAACAATTAAAGGATATCTTAGGCGTAAATGGCATGGCTTCTTTATGAAGCGTCATCTTGCGATTTATGGGGCAATAGTTGACCCAATTGAAAAACAAAAGAGATATGATAAAGCTTCCTTCCATGCAACTAAATTATTGAGAAATTAATCGTTAAAAGTTACCATTAATACCATGAAAACAACATAGATGAATTACTAGAGATATGAGAGAATAAAGAAGTAAAACACGTCCATGTTTTACCTGCATATAGTAGCCCCTTTTCTTAAGGGGCTACTTATATTTTTGTCTAAGAAATATTGACCAAGCCCTTTTTAGGAAAAATGCTCTAACATCTGCATTAAGACGAGATCACATCGAATACTATAGATAAAAATGTAATCGTTTACATTATTGGTATAAATCGCTTCACTCAAAACTATAAACATAGTATGATAGAGTTTAGGAGGAGGTATGGTTGATGAATATGGATTTTGGTTTGTATCAACAACAGTCCATGAAGCTTGTCATGACGAATGAATTGCGTCAAGCAATTTCCATTCTACAATATTCAACTCAGGAATTATTGTCCTTTATTGAAGAACAACAATTAGAAAACCCTCTTCTTGAAGTGAAGGAAAAAAGAAATGACGATAAACTGGTAAAGAAATCTGAAGTTGATTATGAAAATGCAGCTGATTGGAAAGTCTACGAGGGTGAGCAAACGTCACCGCTAGACTATCTAAGTAAAAATGAAGCTAGCCTGCAAAACTATTTATTTAACCAAATTCGCTTTATGCCACTCTCGAAATCAGAAAAACGAGTAATTACATACCTAATTTACTCGTTAGATGAAAACGGATATTTTACTGGAGACTTAGAAGAAGTAGCGAGTCGCTTTGTTATCTCAAAAGAAAAAGCGCTGTTCGACCTGCAAGTTCTGCAATCACTAGAACCGGCAGGTGTTGCTGCACGAAATCTTCAAGAGTGTCTTCTACTTCAATTAAGAAAGCTTGAGCGGAGAAATGAGACTGCTGAACAGATCGTTGAACATTACTTAGACATGTTTGCAAATAAAAAGTGGAAAGAAATCGCCAAGGCTTTATCAATTACGTTAGAGGATGTTCAGAGCGTTGCTGATTTAATTCAAACACTTCAACCAAGGCCAGGAGCGATCTATAATCATGAACCATCAACATATATTAGCCCAGATGTATTTATCGAGCTCGTAGATGGTGAGTTCCGTATAACAATTAATGATCGTCTATTACCTAATGTTACTGTTAGTCGGGATTACAGAGAGTTGTTGGATAAAGCTTCTGATGAAACTTCAGCAAAATATGTTCAACAGAAATATCAACAAATTTTATGGTTAGTAAAAAGCCTTGATCAACGTCAACAAACGTTACTAAAGGTTACCGACGCTATTGCCAGGCATCAAGAAGCCTTCTTTAAATTTGGGTATGAACACTTAAAACCTTTAACGTTAAAAGAGATTGCTGCTGAGATTGATGTACATGAATCAACGGTAAGTCGAGTTACCACCCAAAAATACGTACAAACGCCAAGAGGCTTGTTTGAATTAAAATATTTCTTTAGTTCTAGTCTGAAAACGGACGACGGAAACGGAACCTCTTCATTAAGCGTAAAAGAATTCATAAAAAAAGTTGTTGATCAAGAAAATAAGCAAAAACCCCTATCTGATCAAAAGATCGTCGACATCTTAGAAAAAGAAAACTCAATAGAAGTGTCACGTCGAACGGTTACAAAGTATCGAGAGGAACTAAATATTCCTTCATCATCTAAGCGGAAACGCTTTTAAAAGAAATTATGAATTATGAATTATGAATTATGAATTATGAATTATGAATTATGAATTATTGGGGGCTTTGCTTCGAAGCGTGACTGAACCAATTCTCAATTCATAATTCATAATTGACAATTAGTACTCGGAGGTTTTATGAAAGTTACGTATTATTCTAAAGAAAACTGCTCCTTATGTGACAAAGGTCTTCTAGTTTTAGAACAGATCAATAAAGATTTTCCTCTGACTATTGAAGTCGTTGATATATATAAGGATGATGACCTGCTAATGAAATACCAAATCATGATCCCAGTCGTTGAGATCGCTGGGGAAGAAGTGGATTACGGCATTCTCTCAGAAGCAAAAATAAGAGACTTTCTAGAAAAGAAGAGTTGAGGCAAAAGCGTAAGCTTTTGCCTCAACTCTTCTACATTCTACATTCGCCCCCAGTGTTATCAATTCACAATTGACAATTCAAAATTGACAATTCATAATTAATGTATACGTTTCCAATTGTGACAATCTAAATTTTGCTAATATTAGGCTTGCTATGAAAACAAAACCTTGTTACACTAACACTGTAATAAGGATTTATTTAATTTTTTCGGAAAACTACCCTATGAAAAATTAAAGGGAATTAGTTTTTCTAATTTTTTCACCCTTATGGGACATAATATGTCTATGAGGGATATTATAAGTCCCTAACTTACATAATTAAAATGGGTAAGGGGATTTATATGAGAGTATTATTAGATATTCAGAAAAAATTATTACCCGACCTTCTAGACGTGTTGGGCAGTCGCTTCCGAATTCTACGATTTATTCGGTTGATGCAGCCGATTGGACGGAGGAGTTTAGCGACAAGTTTAGGAATGTCTGAGCGTGTTCTCCGTAGTGAAGTTACTTTCCTAAAGGACCAAGGACTACTAGACATGGCTACTGCGGGAATGACACTCACTGAGGAAGGAAAAAACGTTCTTACACAACTAGAGGAAATCATGAGTGACATTTTTGACTTAAAGGATCTAGAAGAGCAGATCAAGAAAAGCTTAGGACTCGTTGAGGTCATCGTGGTTCCGGGTGACAGTGATGAAGCACCTTGGGTCAAAAAAGAAATGGGTCGAGTAACTGTTCAACTGATGAAACGTCATTTAGCAGACGAAGCATCGAAAATTGTTGCCTTAACAGGTGGAACAACGATTGCCGCTGTTGCTGAAATGATGACTCCAGATAGTGAGATGAAGGAAACTCTCTTTGTTCCGGCACGTGGTGGGCTAGGTGAGCAGGTGGAAAATCAAGCAAATACGATTTGTGCAACAATGGCTACGAAAGCCATGGGTAGCTACCGATTGCTTCATGTTCCAGACCAGCTAAGTCAGGACTCGTACTCATCCCTTATGGAAGAGCCAAAAGTTAAGGAAATTCTTAACCTGATACGTTCTGCTAATTTAGTTATCCATGGAATTGGCGAAGCGAAGACGATGGCAGAACGCCGTGGATCATCTGAAGAAATTTTACAAAATCTTAACGAAAAACAAGCTGTCGCAGAAGCATTTGGATATTATTTCAACAAAGATGGGGATATTATTCACAGGGTCTTAACGATAGGTCTTCAGCTTGAAGATGTTTCTAATTCAAAATTGGTAGTTGCCGTTGCTGGTGGAGCTTCTAAAGCCCAAGCCATTTCAGCCTATATGAAGCAAGGGACGAGTAACGTTTTAATCACCGATGAGGGAGCAGCAAAAGCCTTATTACAATTACATTCATAAAAAAACTATTTTATTGAATACTAAAACATGTACTTAAGGGAAATTATGAATTATGAATTAGAAAAAGAGCTTCCATCAAGTCTTTCACTAATTCTACATTCTACATTCTACATTGTTATTAAGGGACTTCCCTTTATATAAAAAGATTTAGCTTAATCCAAGGAGGAATATTAATTATGGCAACTAAAGTAGGAATTAATGGTTTTGGACGTATTGGACGCGTGGTTTTCCGTGCAGCTTTAAATAACCCAAATGTTGAGGTTGTAGCAGTAAACGACTTAACTGACGCTCATTCACTAGCACACCTTTTAAAATATGATTCAGTTCACGGAACTTTAAACGCAACAGTAGAAGTTAACGGTGAAAACTTAGTAGTAAACGGAAAAGAAATTAAAGTTATCGCTGAGCGTGACCCAGCACAACTTCCTTGGGGTGACCTTGGAGTAGATGTGGTAATCGAGTCTACTGGACGTTTCACAAAGCGTGACGATGCTGCAAAACACTTAGAAGCTGGTGCGAAAAAAGTTATTATTTCTGCTCCTGCAACTGAAGAAGATATCACAATCGTAATGGGTGTTAACGAAGATAAATATGATGCTGCTAGCCACCATGTTATCTCAAACGCATCTTGTACAACAAACTGCTTAGCGCCATTTGCAAAAGTAATCAACGATAACTTCGGATTACGTCGTGGAATGATGACAACAGTTCACTCTTACACTAATGATCAACAAATTCTAGACTTACCACATAAAGATTTACGTCGTGCTCGTGCAGCTGCTGAAAACATCATTCCAACAACAACTGGTGCAGCTAAAGCGGTAGCTCTAGTACTTCCTGAGTTAAAAGGAAAGTTAAACGGTGGAGCTCTACGTGTTCCAACTCCAAACGTATCATTAGTAGACTTAGTTGCTGAATTAGATAAAGAAGTAACAGTAGATGAAATCAATGCTGTTCTTAAAGAAGCTGCTGAAGGTCCATTAAAAGGAATCCTTGGTTACTCTGAAGAGCCGCTAGTATCTCGTGACTACAATGGTAGCCCTGCTTCTTCTACAATCGATGCTCTTTCTACAATGGTTATGGAAGGCAACATGGTAAAAATTATTTCTTGGTACGACAACGAGTCTGGTTACTCGCACCGTGTAGTTGACCTAGTAGATTACATCGCTCAAAAAGGATTATAATTTCCAAAAGGAATTTATAGTCAATTGTTGAATAATAATAAGTTGGCAGAGAGGAGAAGGGAAACGTGTTTCTCTCTCCTCTTTCCACTGTGTAAAAAAATTTTGAATTATGAATTCAAAGCTTCTCTTCGAAGCCATACATACACCAATTCAAAATTCATAATTCACAATTCAAAATTTATAATGGAGGGTTTTTCATGAACAAAATGTCTGTGCGCGATATTGATGTAAAAGGTAAACGTGTATTTTGTCGTGTTGATTTTAACGTACCAATGAAAGACAACCAAGTAAGTGATGACACACGAATTCGTGCAGCTCTTCCAACGGTTCAATATTTAATGGAAAAAGGTGCAAAAGTTATTCTAGCTAGTCACTTAGGTCGTCCAAAAGGCCAAGTAAACGAAGACATGCGCTTAACGGCAGTAGCTGCTCGCCTTGGTGAACTTCTTGGTAAAAACGTTGTAAAAACAGATGAAGCTTATGGTGAAGCAGTAGAAACTGCGATTGCTGGTTTAGCTGAAGGTGACGTTCTTTTACTAGAAAACGTTCGTTTTTACCCTGGCGAAGAAAAGAATGATCCTGAGTTGGCAAAATCTTTTGCGAGCCTTGCCGATGTATACGTTAACGATGCGTTTGGTGCAGCTCACAGAGCGCATGCTTCAACAGAAGGTATTGCTCACCACCTTCCAGCGGTATCTGGTCTTCTGATGGAAAAAGAATTAGATGTACTAGGAAAAGCATTATTAAATCCTGATCGTCCTTTCACAGCTATTATTGGTGGAGCGAAGGTTAAAGATAAAATCGGTGTTATTGATAATCTATTAGAAAAAGTAGATAACTTAATCATCGGTGGTGGTTTGGCTTATACGTTTGTAAAAGCATTAGGACATGATGTAGGTAAGTCTTTACTTGAAGAAGATAAAATTGACTTAGCAAAATCGTTCATGGACAAAGCAAAAGAAAAAGGCGTGAAACTGTATATGCCTGAAGACGTTGTTGTTGCTGATGATTTCTCTAATGATGCGACTACAAAAGTTGTTGGTATTGATGAGATTCCAAGTGATTGGGAAGGCTTAGACATTGGTCCGAAAACAGTTGACACATACCGTAAAGTTATTATGGAATCAAAACTAGTGATTTGGAACGGACCTATGGGTGTATTCGAATTGCCATCATTTGAGAACGGTACGAAATCAGTCGCAGTTGCTTTAGCTGATGCGCAAAGTACGTACACAGTTATCGGTGGTGGAGACTCAGCAGCAGCAGTTGAAAAATTTGGTCTAGCTGACAGCATGGATCACATCTCAACTGGTGGTGGAGCATCACTAGAATTCATGGAAGGTAAACAACTTCCTGGAGTAGTGGCTTTAAACGACAAATAAAAAGCAATTATGAATTGACAATTGTGAATTATGAATTAACGTGTGTTTAGCTTCGAAGCTTAAACCCTCAACAATTCACAATTCATAATTCAAAATTCACAATTAATGAAAGGGGTTTTAATCGTGCGTAAACCAATTATTGCTGGTAACTGGAAGATGAATAAGACTATTGGTGAAGCAAAATCGTTTGTGCAAGAGGTAAAGGGTTTAGTGCCAACGAGCGCAAAGGTTGACTCGGTTGTTTGTGCGCCTGCATTATTTTTAGATTGTCTAGTAGATAACTCTGCTGGATCTGATCTTAAAATCGGTGCTCAAAACATGCATTTTGAAGAGAGTGGTGCATTTACAGGAGAAATTAGTCCTGTTGCACTAAAAGATCTTGATGTAGCATACGTAATTATCGGTCACTCTGAGCGTCGTGAAATGTTCGCTGAAACAGATGAGACGGTGAATAAAAAGACACATGCAGCACTTAAGCATGGTTTAGTTCCAATCGTTTGTTGCGGTGAAACACTAGAAGAGCGTGAAGCTGGAAAGACAAATGATGTGGTACGAGGTCAAATGGAAAAAGGCTTAGCAGGTCTTTCTGAAGAGCAAGTGAAAACAGTTGTTGTTGCTTATGAGCCGATTTGGGCGATTGGGACAGGAAAATCTTCTTCTTCTGCTGAAGCTAATGAAACGTGTGCGTACATTCGTACAGTCATCGCAGGAATGTTTTCACAAGAAGCGGCAGATGCAGTTCGTATCCAATACGGCGGCAGCGTGAAGCCAGAAAACATCAAGGAATACCTAGGACAAAGTGATATTGATGGAGCTTTAGTGGGAGGCGCAAGCCTTGACCATCAATCATTTTTACAGCTGTTGGAGGCAGGAAATGAGTAAGAAACCTGTAGCATTAATCATCCTTGACGGATTTGCTTTACGTGATGAAACAAAAGGGAACGCTGTAGCCCATGCGAATAAACCGAATTTTGATCGTTTCTGGAATGATTATCCACATGCGCAGTTACTAGCATCTGGTGAAGCTGTAGGTTTACCAGAAGGACAAATGGGTAATTCAGAAGTAGGACACTTGAATATTGGTGCTGGACGCGTTGTTTATCAAAGTCTCACTCGTGTAAATAAATCAATCCGCGAAGGTGAATTTTTTGGAAATGAAACGTTCTTAAATGCCATCAATCATGTGAACGAAAAAAATAGTAGTCTTCACATCTATGGCCTATTGTCTGACGGAGGAATCCATAGCCATATTCAGCATTTATTTGCATTACTTGAGCTAGCGAAAGAAAAGCAAGTAGAGCGAGTATATGTGCATGGCTTCTTAGACGGTAGAGATGTAGGTCCAACAAGTGCGAAAGAATATCTAGTAGCTCTTGAGGAAAAAATGAATTCGTTAGGCACTGGTACATTAGCTTCGATTTCAGGACGTTACTATGCGATGGATCGCGACCAACGCTGGGAACGTGTCGAGAAAACGTATCGAGCGATGGTTTATGGTGATGGCTTGAAGTATAAGAACAGTGCTGAAGCGCTAGAAGACTCTTATAAAAATGGCATTCATGATGAATTTGTACTGCCTTCTGTAATGACGAATGAAGACGGTACACCAGTTGGAACAATCCAAGATAAGGATGCAATTATCTTCTTTAACTTCCGTCCGGATCGTGCGATTCAATTATCACAAGTTTTTACAAACAATGATTTCCGTGGTTTCGATCGTGGTGATCAGCATCCGGTAGATTTACACTATGTTTGCTTAACACACTTTAGCGAGACAGTTGATGGGTTTGTTGCGTTCAAACCAACAAATCTTGATAACACATTAGGGGAAGTATTAAGTCAACAAGGCTACAAGCAGTTGCGTATTGCTGAAACGGAAAAATATCCTCACGTAACTTTCTTCTTTAGCGGAGGTCGTGAAGATAAGTTCCCAGGTGAAGAGCGAATTTTAATCAACTCACCGAAGGTTGCAACTTATGACTTGAAGCCTGAGATGAGCGCCTATGAGGTTACTGATGCTTTGTTACAAGAAATTGAAGCAGATAATCACGACGCCATCATTTTGAACTTTGCAAACCCTGACATGGTTGGACATTCTGGGATGCTTGAGCCGACCGTCAAAGCAATTGAAGTTGTTGATGAGTGCTTAGGTAAAATAGTAGATGCCATTATTGCAAAAGGTGGCTATGCCGTCATTACAGCTGACCATGGGAATGCTGATGAAGTTATTACGATGCAAGATACACCAATGACAGCACACACAACAAACCCAGTTCCAGTGATTGTGACGAAAAATGGTGTTACACTTCGCGAGGATGGGATCCTAGCAGATCTGTCACCGACAGTTTTAGAACTTTTAGGTGCAAATCAACCAGAAGAAATGACTGGGAAGAGCTTAATAAAAAATTAACATTGATGAATTAGGAATTATGAATTGTTTAGTTTATCATAGAAGTAGAGCTTCTTGGAATACATACATAATTCTGCATTCTACATTTTAAATCTTACATTAAAAAAGGAGTGTTTTTACATGACAATTATTACTGATGTTTATGCACGCGAAGTATTAGACTCTCGTGGAAATCCGACAATTGAAGTTGAAGTATATCTTGAAGGTGGCGCAATGGGACGAGCAATGGTACCAAGTGGTGCGTCTACTGGTGAGCATGAAGCTGTTGAGTTACGTGACGGCGGCGACCGTTACATGGGTAAAGGTGTTTTAAAAGCAGTTGAAAATGTTAACGAAGAGATCGCACCTGAATTAGTAGGTTATGACGCTCTTGATCAAGTTGGTATTGACCAATTAATGATCGACCTTGATGGTACACCTAACAAGTCTAAACTAGGTGCTAACGCTATTTTAGGTGTTTCTATGGCTGTTGCTCGTGCTGCTGCTGACGCTTTAGATATTCCTTTATACGTATACCTTGGTGGATTTAACGCGAAAACATTACCAACACCAATGATGAACATCATTAACGGTGGTGAGCATGCAGATAACAACGTAGACATTCAAGAATTCATGGTAATGCCTGTAGGTGCTGAAAAATTTGCTGACGCTCTTCGTATGGGTGCAGAAATTTTCCACAACTTAAAAGCAGTACTTAAGTCTAAAGGCTATAACACAGCTGTAGGTGACGAGGGTGGTTTCGCACCAAACTTATCGTCAAACGAAGAAGCTCTTCAAACAATCATTGAAGCAATCGAAAAAGCTGGTTACAAGCCAGGTGAAGAAGTTGTTCTTGCAATGGACGTTGCTGCTTCTGAAATGTACGAAGATGGTAAGTACAACATGAAAGGCGAAGGCGTTGTAAAAACAGCTGAAGAAATGGTTGAGTACTATAGCCAATTAGTTGCTAAATACCCAATCGTATCAATTGAAGACGGCCTTGACGAAAATGACTGGGATGGCTGGAAGAAGTTAACTGAAGCTTTAGGAGACAAAGTACAATTAGTTGGTGACGATTTATTCGTGACAAACACAACTAAGCTTTCTGAAGGAATTGAAAAAGGAATTGGTAACTCAATCCTTATCAAAGTTAACCAAATCGGTACATTAACTGAAACGTTTGATGCAATCGAAATGGCAAAACGTGCTGGTTACACAGCAGTAATCTCTCACCGTTCTGGTGAAACAGAAGACAGCACAATCGCTGACATCGCTGTTGCAACAAATGCTGGACAAATCAAAACTGGTGCTCCTTCACGTACAGACCGCGTAGCAAAATACAACCAATTACTTCGCATTGAAGATGGTTTAGACTACATCGGCCAATACGCTGGAAGAAAAGCGTTCTATAACTTGAAAAATATCTAATATGATGAAGACTCCAGGGTTCTGGAGTCTTTTTTTCGTGGTGGAAACCTAGCAGCTTTTGTTCTAAAGACAACTTACAGTCCAAACTCAGACATTTATGATCCAAAAATGAAATTTACAGTCGAAACAGATGCATTTACAGTCCGAAAACAAGATTTACAGTCGAAACCCTATTTTTACCGTAAGGGGTATATATCAAAACAAAAAAAGTAGCAGGGGATATCCCCTGCTACTTAACTATTACGCTACATACGCCACTAAAACCGCTAAAACGATGAACAATGTTGCTAAAACCACTGTCGCTTTTTGAAGAACGGCATCTATTCCACGAGCTTTTTGCTTACCGATTAATTGCTCAGCACCACCAGAAATGGCACCTGCTAATCCTGCGCTACGGCCTGATTGTAATAATACAACTGCAATAAGTAAAACTGAAACAATAACTAATAATACTGTTAAAAAAGCGTGCACTAAAAACACCTCCAACGTAAGTATACAATTAGTCTTAATGTACCACAAGAAAGCCAATTGTACAAGCAATGATTGAATAATATGAAACATTTGACATGACATCTGCGTATAACTAGAGTAAGATTGTAGCAGCAAAGGTTTTCCAATATATTCTACTATTCCAAAACTGGGGGAAAAGAAAATGATTGGTTGCTTATGTATCCATGGATTTACAGGGGAAGCTAAAGAAGTAGGGCCTTTAACTGATTTCTTAAAAAAGAAAAAAGGCTGGTTGGTTTATTCGCCAACTCTACCTGGTCATGGTAGTAAAGAAGGGTTGAAGAAAGCAAATTTTAAGCACTGGTTGTACGCGGCAGAAGTAGCCACCCAAGAGCTTTTAAAGCGTTGTGATAAAGTATATGTCATCGGTTTTTCAATGGGTGGGATGATCGCTGCTTATGTCGCCTCGAAGTACCCAATTCATAAACTAGTTCTCTTAAGTTGCTCCGCTTACTATCTAAATCCAAAGCAAATCATTCAGGATATGAAGGGGTGGATCATAGAGGGCTGGCGCGGCGAGCTTTCAAATGACATTCTTTATAAAATGTATCGAAAAAAAATCATTGATACTCCAATGAAGGCTACAATTGAATTTGCGAAAACCGTCTATAAAACACGGCCAATCTTAAAAAAAGTAAAAGTACCGACGCTCATTGTTCAAGGGGAATGTGACGGGTTAGTTCCTCCACGTAAAAGCGCAGAGTACTTATATGAGATGATTAGTTCTGCTGAAAAGCAGTTATACTACTTTAAAAACTCAAAACACTACATTTGGCTCGGGGAAGAGCGCGAAAATTTGTTAGAAATTATTAATCATTTTCTTGAAAATTAACGGAGGTTATTTATATATGAAAGTTGCAGCACCAAAACCGTTTTTATTTGAGGGGGGCGAGCGAGCAGCATTACTGTTACATGGTTTTACAGGAAGTTCAGCGGATGTACGAATGCTTGGTCGATACTTGAATAAAAAAGGCTATACATGCCATGCTCCACAATATAAAGGACATGGGGTACCACCTGAGGAGTTAGTTCATACAGGCCCAGATGATTGGTGGGAAGATGTCTTAGCCGGCTATAATCTTTTGAAAGAACGAGGACATGAGGAAATTGTGGTAGCCGGGCTTTCGCTTGGAGGGGTATTTTCACTGAAATTAGGTTACACTTTACCTGTAAAGGGAATAATACCAATGTGTGCACCTATGCATATTAAAAGTGAAGAAGTCATGTACAAAGGCGTGTTAGCTTACGCCAAAGAGTACAAAAGTCGTGAGCAGAAAAGTGATGAACAAATCAGCGCAGAAATGGAAGAGTTTAAGAAAACTCCAATGCGAACCTTAAAAGCTCTTCAACAACTTTTACGAGAAGTCCGTGACAATGTCGACATGATCTATGCACCTACATTTGTCGTACAAGCACGCCATGATGATATGATTAATACCGAGAGTGCTGATATTATTTATGACCATATCCAGTCTGAAAACAAACATTTGAAGTGGTATGAGGAATCCGGTCATGTCATAACCTTGGATAAAGAGAAGGAACAACTACACGAAGACGTTTATAAGTTTATTGAAGGTCTAGAGTGGAATGTTTGAGAAAAACAAACCAATTGTCAATTATGAATTGTGAAATTAGGAATTGCGTTTGGAAGCTTCGAAGGTTTACAAAACCATTCTACATTCTACATTAAACAAAAGGAGGGAAATTATAAATGGATTATCAACAAAGAAAAGAGCAGCTTCTCGGTTTTATGAGAGAAGAGGCTTATAAACCATTATCCGTAACTGAACTAGAGTCCGCTTTTGGGATTACAGACTCTAGTGAGTTTAAGGATTTTGTAAAAGTATTAAACGAGATGGAACAACAAGGACAAATTGTCCGAACGAGAAGTAACCGCTATGGTTTACCAGAAAAAATGAACTTGGTACGCGGGAAGGTTCAAGCAAATGCAAAAGGATTTGCGTTTATTATTCCTGAAGATGGGATGTCTGAGCGCGACATTTATGTAAATAGTGCAGATATGAACAGTGCGATGAACGGAGATATCGTACTTGTTCGATTACATCCAAAATCAGAGGGAGCTCGTCCTGAAGGGCAGGTTATCCGCATTTTAGAAAGAGGCCTAACTCAAGTAGTAGGTACATACTCTGAAAATAAATTTTACGGATTTGTGATTGCTGACGACAAACGCATTCCAAATGATATTTTTATTCCGAAAGATGCAAACGGTGGGGCGGTAGATGGTCACAAGGTTGTTGTTAAGATTAATAAATATCCAGAAGGACGGATGAGTGCTGAAGGTGAAGTAGTCACGATCTTAGGGCACAAAAATGACCCGGGTGTAGATATTTTATCCATCATCCATAAGCACGGTCTACCTCAGGATTTCCCTGAAGAAGTACTTGCACAAGCGAATGCTGTACCAGATGAGATTGACCCTGAGGAGATTAAAGGACGTCGTGACCTTCGTGATCAAACGATTGTAACGATTGACGGTGCTGATGCCAAAGACCTTGATGATGCTGTTAACGTTGAAAAGTTAGAAAACGGAAACTATAAACTTGGTGTTCATATTGCTGACGTAAGTTATTATGTAACAGAAGATTCTCCAATTGATAAGGAAGCTTTTGAACGAGCAACAAGTGTTTACTTAGTAGACCGAGTAATTCCGATGATTCCGCATCGCTTATCCAATGGAATCTGTTCATTAAATCCAAAAGTTGACCGATTAACACTCTCGTGTGAAATGGAAATCAATCCTCAAGGGCAAGTTGTCGCCCATGAAATATTCCAAAGTGTAATTCGGACGACTGAACGAATGACGTATACAGATGTGCGGAAAATTTTAAACGAAGAAGATGAAGAAGTTACAAAGCGTTACGAACCGTTAATCCCATTTTTCAAACAAATGGGTGAATTAGCGAACATCCTTCGTAACAAACGTATGGAACGTGGGGCAATTGACTTTGATTTTAAAGAGTCAAAGGTGCTTGTCGATGACGACGGAACCCCAACCGACGTTGTTCTACGTGAACGCTCGGTAGCAGAACGATTAATCGAAGAGTTTATGTTAGCTGCCAATGAAACGATTGCTGAACATTTCCATTGGATGAAAATTCCGTTTATCTACCGGATCCATGAAGATCCGGATGCTGAAAAACTAACACGTTTCTTAGAATTTATTACGAACTTTGGCTATGTCGTTCGTGGTACCGCAAATACGCTTCATCCAAGAGCATTACAAATGCTTCTAGAAGAAGTTCGTGGTGAACCAGAAGAAACAGTTATTAGTACGGTTATGCTTCGTTCCATGAAACAGGCAAAATATGACCCTAATAGTTTAGGTCATTTTGGATTATCAACTGAGTTTTATACTCACTTTACATCACCAATCCGACGTTATCCGGATTTGATTGTTCACCGCCTAATCCGAAAGTATTTAATTGAAGGTAAAACAGATGATCTAACAGTTAGCCATTGGGCTGAGAAGCTTCCAGTGATCGCAAGTCATGCTTCAGAAATGGAGCGTCGTGCCGTTGAAGCAGAACGTGATACGGATACGTTAAAGAAAGTTCAGTTTATGCAAGACAAAATTGGTGAGCAATTCGAAGGAATGATTTCTGGAGTAACTAACTTCGGTATCTTCGTAGAGCTTCCAAACACGATTGAAGGACTTGTACACGTTAGTTACTTAACTGATGACTATTACCATTACGATGAAAAGCAATATGCAATGATCGGTGAACGAACAGGCAATGTCTTCCGTATCGGTGACGAGATCGAGGTAAAAGTAATTGGGGTTAATGTTGACGAAATGTCTATCGACTTTGAAGTTGTCGGCATGAAAGCACGAAAAGAACGTACCCCACGTGAAAAGCCAAAAGTCATTGTTGGCGGAGGTAAGCGTAAAGAACGTAGTGGTGGCGGTAGCGGTGCAAGTGGTGAACGTGGTCGTAGATCAGGTTCAGGTCAAGGTCAAGGACAGCCAAAACAAGGCCAAGGACAAGGTGAAGGCGACAAAGCCAAACGCGGCGGGGGAGCAAAGAAAAAGAAGTTCTACGAAAACGCTCCTAAAGCTAAGCGTAATAAAGGGAAAAAGCGTAATAAGTAGCTCATTACGGTGCCTGGCACCATAAATGGACAAATCACCTTAAAGATCCTTTTGAGGTGGACATTATGTGAAGCTAATCAGGTGGTGCGAGAAGCACCACCTGAATGCCTTGATATAGTTAAAAGAAAATGATATGATTTAGGGACGATGATTGTAAGGAGGTGCTAATAATGCCGAAGCATGATGCAAAGGTTGTTGCTCAAAATAAAAAAGCTAACCACGATTACTTTATTGAGGAAACGTATGAAACAGGTGTTGTTCTTACTGGTACTGAGATAAAGTCAATTCGCGCTGGTAAAGCCAATATTAGAGATTCTTTTGCCCGCATTAAAAACGGCGAAGTATTCTTATGGAATGCCCATATTAGCCCGTACGAGCAAGGAAATCGTTATAATCATGATCCTTTACGAACACGTAAGCTTTTAATGAAGAAAAAAGAGATTAGTAAGCTCATTGGAATTACTAAGGAGCAAGGCTACACTCTAGTGCCGTTAAAGATTTATTTAAAAAACGGCTACGCAAAAGTTCTTATCGGTTTAGGTAAAGGTAAGAAAAACTACGATAAGCGTGAGTCATTAAAAGAAAAAGACGCCAAGCGGCAAATCGAAAAAGCATTCAGAGAACGACAAAAACAATAATTACCATTTATGTCGAATGATCTTTATGTTATACTAAGTTTGTAGTTGAGATTGTCACTAACAACTACGACATTTCACAGAGTTCACTACTCTGCATATCTGGGGACGTTCTGGATTCGACAGGGATAGTTTGAGCTTAAGTGGCGAGTCGAGGGGGTCGGCCTCGTTAAAACGCCAACGCCTATAACTGGCAAACCTAATTACGCTTTAGCTGCTTAATATAAAGTAGCTGCTCCTCCCTCCATCGCCCATGTGGTAGGGGTCGGGGCTCAACTTAGTGGGATACGCCGGTTGTTCACCGTCTGAGGACGAAGGAAGAGATTAACCAGACTAGCATCAAGGGCGCCTGTCACTAGGCAGATTTGATAGCGAAACGCTAATGTAGTGACTACACTCGTAGAAGCTTAAGTGCCAATATTTCTGGACGTGGGTTCGATTCCCACCGTCTCCACCAAATACCAACATCAACCGCGTAGCCGTGTTAGGCTACGCGGTTGTTTTTGTTTTTTATTATGTCCTGTTTTTTCGATTTTATTTATATCCTCACCTTGCTTCCAAATATAATCCCTTGAACCAACTAGTCCTGTTTCGTTCTTAATAAAGTATAAAATTCTTTATATAAAACAAAATAGTGAGAAAACTCATAAAAAAAAGAGAAAACAAACGAACTTTGTTCATTATAATGAAAAAACGGGTGTTTTTGAGTATTTTCAATTTTAAAAATATGAAATATACTCAAATTACAAAGTTCGTTAAAAAGAACAAAACAAACAAAACTCGTTTCTTATAACGATTTACACAACATGAGAGTGTATACGGGAGGGGAGTACAGTTAGATACATGAGAATCCGAAAGTATAGGAAGAAATATCGGAAAGTAGTCATTGGCATACAAATACTCTTATTATGGTATATTTTGGTCCTTTCTGGTATTCAGCTAAACTCCTTTACTAATGCAGCATTTAATGATGTAGAGACTATACCATTTACTTTAAGAGCAAGTTGGGATGTTGAAGAAGAAACTCCGAATGGATGGGCATCTCTAGAATTTATTTCAATAAAGGGCGATTGTAATGAGATTATTGCAATCCTAAAGAATGGTAAAGATTCTAAAGCCATGCCTGAGGAAAGGAAATATGAAGTTTGGTGGGCAAAGACTGGTAATGATTTAAACAACAACAAAGGAGAGTTAGTAGGTTCTGGTACCTTTAATTTAGGAACTGATGAAAAAATAGAACTAAGCCATTCTCCTAAAAAATCAGGTAATTACCGATTTATAGCATATCAAGAAGAGGGCAAGCCAGGCCAACCAATAACTAGGATTGATATTGAAATTGAGCTAACTAACTGTGAGGAGAGGGGTAACCCTCCAAAAGGGAAAGGGCCAAAAACAAAATCTGAGGAACTTTCTGAGAGTCTAGATTTGGTTGAAGAAACAATAAAAAATGAAGATAAACAAGTAGAGAAAGAGGTTAATGAAGAACCTAATGTCAGCACAATAGAGTCAAATAAAGAAACAGAAGTCACTTCTAGTAAAATAATAGAGTCTGAAGAAGAGAGCGTTGAAAACAACATAGAGTCAGAAGATAAAAATCTCGAAATAAAAAATACAGTAGGTGATTAGTATGACAGCAAACAAAGTATGGAAATGGACCAGTAATATTTTATGGGTTGTAACTTTTACAACATTGCTAGTAATGACTCTAATAGTTCTCTCTAGTAGAGCTTCTGGAGGAGAACCTGAATTATTTGGTTATCAATTTAAAACGGTCCTCTCTGGGTCGATGGAACCGACTTTTAAGACGGGATCCATTATAGCAGTTAAATTAGTTGAAGATAAGAACAGTTTATCAGCAGGTGATGTCATTACCTATCAAGAAGGGCCTGGCACCATCGTTACTCATAGAATTATAGATGTTATTCAAAATGGAGAACATGTAATGTATTCGACCAAAGGGGATAACAATGAAAGTGCAGATACAAACCCAGTACTTTCACAGAATGTCATTGCAGTATATTCAGGTATTACCATTCCGTTCTTAGGATACTTTCTAGGCTTTGCTAGTTCTGCAAAAGGAACAGCAATATTACTAATAGTTCCAGGCTTGTTTTTACTAGGTTACTCAGCATTCACAATTCGTTCAGTCATTAAGGAAATTGAAGCAAAAGTTGCTCCACAAAAACCATCAGATGAAACTGAAAAAACAGCTTAACTTGGTTGCGCCCCTTATGGAAACATAAGGGTTCAATATAAAAAATACATATCTCAAAATGGGATGAAAAAAATCGAGGAGGAATTAGTCAATGAGTATTAAAAGAAAAATTAGTATGGGTGCAATGTCAGCATTACTAGGAATGTCATTAGTAGGTGGAGGAACTTGGGCAGCATTTAACGACACGGCAACGATTAATAACCATTTTGCAGCAGGGACGTTAGATTTAGTAGTGGGAAAAAGTCATAATAAACCGATAAGTTTTGACCTCGGTAATATGAAACCTGGTGACAATGTACAACGAATTTTCGAATTAAGAAATGCTGGTACTTTAGCAATTAAAGAAGTGTTATTAGACGTTGATTTTGATAATTTCGTTGATGATCTTACAGCGGTAAACGGAGGAGAAAATACAGCTGTGGAGTTCCTAAGTCAATTTAAAGTTAACTTTTTAGCTGTTGATACTGAAAGTCCTAGATGGGAACCGAGAGGCAAGGTAGTTCTAGATGGTAAAACATTGACATTAGCAGATCTTGTAGCTGGTCCGTCTGCTTATGGAACCAAAGTTGACCCAAGATACTTATCAAATGGAGTTATTAATTTAGTACCATTAGTTGTGGCAACTGATGGTGACCAAACTCGTAGAGGACTACCTGTAAATCCTACTGACATAGATAATGTATTCATTGAAATTGAGTTCATTAATAACACTGAAGATAGAAATGCTGATGGAACATTTGTTCAAAATAAATTCCAGGGTGATAGTATAGACTTCTTCTTCAACCTTGAAGCAACTCAATGGGATGGTGTCCATGTCGATAGTAACCATCGCAATGGTGACATAAACAATGGAGTACAGGGTTCAGCTGATGGAAACTCAATGCCAAATCAAAGAACAATCCAACGAAATGCTGAAGGAACTCTAGCGCATGATGAAGAAGTAACTGACTAATTCTTGAAATATAAATAATAAGAAAAGGTGGTTTCCCCACCTTTTCTTATTTCAATTTAGAAAGGATTTTCTTATGAAACTTAAATTATTCCTTCTACTATGCATAATTATATTCCCAATAAAAACCTTTGCTGAAACAGGGGTACCGGCACAAGAGCCGAATTTCCATGTTTCCCCCGCAGACCTACTCTTCGATCTAAACAACATAAAACCTGGAGACATTGCATCCCGGACCTTAGCAGTTTCCAACCATGGTGTAGAGTCTTTTAATTATGTAGCAATCCACAAGTTCACAGGCGGGTCCAAAAAGTTCTACGAAGAACTCTTGTTAAAGATTGAGGATAATCAGTCTACTTTATATGAAGGAAAACTAAATGAATTTAAGAGATTACCTGCCAGACCTCTAGAAAGCAGTGATATTGAAGATTTATTTTTTCAAATAGAGGTTCCTTTTCATTTAGGTAATGACTTCCAAGGCCTAACGAGTCAATTTACTTTTACTGTGGTAGCCGAGGAGGACTTGTTGCTGCATAATCAGCTTATCGATCTTGCGAATACAAATAAATACAGTTTGATGGAACTTGGGTTTGGCGGACTAATCTTAATTTGGATGAATAAACGTAATCGAAGACGTAAAAGCGTACAATAATATGCATTGTACGTTTTTTTATTTTGAGATATGTTCCTTTGGATTAAGTACTTCGGTCAAATACATTTACCCTTTACATACCACCCTAGGGTATCTTATAATTATAGTAGTAAATCACCTACGATAGGAGCTACCCATATGGATAACAAAAAGTACATTCCTTTAGCTGTTAATGGGGGTATCGGTTTTGGGGCGAAACTGACTCCAAAGCAGCTCATCGCATTAGCGAAATATTTAGATGAAGATACGGAAATAGAGTTAACAACCTTCCAACAGTTAATTATTCAAGTAACTGAAGATCAAATTGAGTCAGTGACAATAGAGCTTGAAAACGCCGGCTTCTCTGTTTACAAAGTAGGCTCCTACGTAAAAAGCCTTCGTACATGTAACTTCTGTCAGGGTGCAGAAGAAGAAGGAATGCCAATTGCCATTGAGCTTAATAAACGTATTGCTGGTCAACAGGTTCCCTTCACGTTACGCCCAGCTTACACAGGTTGTCCGAATGCATGTGGAGAACCACTTATAAATGATATTGGTGTTATTAAGCGCAAGGATCACTATGAACTTTACGTCGGTGGCCAGGCCAAAGGAGAGGACGCTCGCCCAGGAGTACTACTAAAGGATCACCTAGAGCCTGAAGAACTATTTAGCCTAGTAGACTCTTTGTTGGAGGTTTACCGTACTAACGGTAGAAAACGTGAGCGCTTAGGTAAGTTTATTGATAGATATGGCTTTGATAAGTTAAAAAACGAGTTAAAAATTAGTTAAGTAGCTCTTTTACAGGAGCTTCTTTTTTTATTCGCTAGATATACATACTTTCTTAAAAGTTTCTTCATAATTTCCCACTAATCTAAATTTGTAAATGAATTTGGGGAGGAAAGACCATGAAAAAGAAAAAAGGATTAATTAAAACGTTATTCTTCATTCTAGTTTTATCTATACCAATTCCAGCACTAGCTCATGGTGGAGAGGAAACCGAACAAGATCATGCACCAAGTGTTTCTAATGAAGGGCAGTCTCACAGCCATGGTCAAACTGAGGGTGACGATCAAGACAACGCAGGACATAACCACGGTGAAACTGAAGATCATCATGGAGAAGCAGTTCACCACCACGGAGATGCCGAAGATCATCATGGAGAAGCAGATCACAACCACAAAGATGCTGTAGATCATCTAAAAAAGGAAGAACACGAACATAGTGATGCTGAGGATCACAGTCATGAAAATAGTGATCACAGCCACGGGGAAGCTGATGATCACGAGAATAGTCACAGCCATGGTGAAGATGATAACCACGATCATGGTGATGATGGTCATTCTCACGAGTATGAAGAAACAGGCGCAAACTTACCCCTGCTAGGAACCTTTGCTGCAATTAATGGTGGGTTTATTGCCTTTGGAGCTGTTCGTAAGATTACTAGAAAAAGAAAGAGTGGTGTGAAGTAATGGCGATACCAGAAAAAAAGCTACCTTCAAAAAAGCCATTCAATTTTTTAGACATATCCTTTGTTAAAACATTTATCAAAAGCAAGTGGTACCCTGGAATATTTCAATGGACTGCAATGATTGTGTTCGCAGTGATTGTTTTTGAGCTAATGACGGGGACAGTCAATCCACACCGAAACTGGGGAACAGCAATGACATGGGTGTTATGGTGGCCAGTTGTCCCGATTTTATTTGTATTAGTTGGACGTTTTTGGTGTGCGGTCTGCCCCTTCGGAAAAATAAGCGATATTGTTAGAAGGCTTGTAGGTAATGAGAGCCCGATGCCGAAATTTTTAAAGAAATATGGTATCTGGCTCATTGATGCTACTTTTATCATTATTACATGGGCTGATCATATTTTCGGTGTTGTTCATTCTCCTAGAGGATCAGGAATTTTGCTTCTATTATTACTCACGATGGTGGTCATCACTTCGGTCTTTTATGAAAGAAGAACGTTTTGTAAGTCGCTCTGTTTTTTAGGTGGTTTAGCAGGAAATTACTCACGAGCTGGAATGATAGAGTTAAGAGGTAATCTAGACATTTGTCGTACATGTAAAACGCAGTCTTGCTATAAAGGAAGCGAAAAGGCTGAAGGGTGTAACATGTTTCAATTTGTTCGTTCAATGGACAATAGTGCTGAATGTAACATCTGTGGTGATTGTGTGAAAAATTGTCCTAACGATTCCATACGCATTTCTCCTAGAAAACCAACAATGGAGCTCTGGGGTATTAAAAAGCCAATGCTTGAACAATCGTTTTTAGCAGCCGTCATTATGGGGATAGTATTAGTTCAAAACGTTACTATGCTGGAAGTTTGGGATCATATACTGAATGGGATTGGTGTGGTTACACGTACAAGTAACTTTACTATCAACTTTACGATTGCATTTATTATTGCAATGATTATACCAATCGGTATGCTCTGGTACGCATCAAAATTAGGGTCGAAAACATACGTAGACACTACGACAAAGCAAAACTTTATCCGGTTTGGTTATGCATATATCCCAATTGATTTAGCAGGTCATTTAGGTCATAATTTATTTCACCTGTTAACGGAAACAAAAGCACTTTACTACAATACAATGGGTTTATTTGGAGTGTACATGTCTGGTGATCTAGCCATCGTATCTGATGAAACAGTTCGTGTTCTACAATTCGTGCTTGTTATACTAGGAACATGGGCTTCCATGTATGCAGTGTATAGAATTGGAGAGAAGAAATCTATGAAACAGCTTTGGCCGTTTTACTTGCTAATGATTATATTTGGAATTGTAAACTTCTATCTGTTCTCATTACCTATGGATCACCGAGTTCACTAAAATATATAAACTCCTACACAGTCTTGAAAGATGTTGTAGGAGTTTTCTTTTGATATAATGGGGAAAATCTAACCTATAGGACAAATTAAAGGAGAACAGTAATGAAAAAATTAATTGCGATTGATCTCGATGGTACATTGTTGTCATCAAATCTTGATATATCAGTTGAAAATATTACGGCGATTCAAAAAGCACAAGAGGCTGGTCATATTGTGATGATCTGTTCTGGGCGTGCTCCTGAAGATATTCAAAAAGTGTTGATTAACACGCCTTTACAATGCCCTCTTGCAGGCAGTAATGGAACAGTAGTAATCGTTGATGGTGAAAAGTTATCGGAAGTCTCGATTGCAAAAGAAAGTGTTCGAACGATTGCTAATGTGTTAGAGAGTAATAAATCTCCATTTAAACTTTACACTAATAAAGGAATTTATGTACAAAAACATTTTAGTACTCGTATCTCAAACGTATTAGAAAATGATCAAAAATTAACAGAACATTTTACAGAAAAAGAAATTAAGTTTATGACTGAAACTCCTGTGGAAAGTGAGACGGTTACGTTATTTGAGGAAATTGAAGAAGTGCTTCAAGTAGAGAATATTGCTGTTCAAAAGTTTTTTATCTCTACTTTTGTAGGTAAAGAAGAGTTGACTTCAACGCTTTCTAATCAACTAGAGGATATTTCAATCACAACCTCTGGCCCGTATAACATTGAAATAATGGATCGAAGTGGTCACAAGGGCAATGGACTAAAAGTAATTGCTGAACATTATCAAATCGATATCGAAAACACGGTAGCAATTGGTGACAATTTTAATGATGTTCCAATGCTTAAACTAGCTGGTTTATCCATTGCGATGGGAAATGGTGACCCCACCGTAAAGGAGATGGCAGATCAAATTACTTTAACAAACGATCAACATGGTGTTGCTGTAGCGATTAAAAAATATGTATTAAACCAGAGTTAAATGTTAAAACACAAGTTACTTGCTTGTGTTTTTTATTTTTTCTTGAATTTCATTAAAATAGAAATTAATAAACTCCACAAACGTCTAGTCACATTTAGGGGTAACTGAATAGTATGTTCTTAGGTGGAGCAATCCACAAATATCTTAAAGGAGTGATTATGAATGGGTCACGCAGGTCATGGTATGGGCGCTGGTTTCGCGCTAATCGTAGTGTTGTTCATCCTATTAGTAATTATTGGGGCTTCTTACGTAGGATACGGCTACTAAGATAAGGTCCTTAAAAGTGAAAAGAGTTCCAGGCTTAGCCTGGGGCTTTTTTTGTTTTCGTTTAAAAAACTCTACACTTTTTTTACAATTATTTACACTAAGTTAACTGTAGCTTATTAATTGGTTGTTATAGTTAACTACGTTGACTAGCTTATAGGAAAGATTGGAGGTTTTTAGTGAGAATGCACTCTAATGCAGTTAGAAAAGTTGAGCAGAGTAACAAAAACCATTTGCAACCACCTGTAGTACATAAATCCGGTAAATTACAAACAGATACAAAGAGAGTACAAAGAGTGAAGTCGTGGAAATTATTTGGCGAAGGCCTTATCTATCTATTTCCAGCCTTACTACTGTTAAGTGTGTTTTTATTATATCCAATGGCAAAAACGCTCTACTATAGCTTTTTTATTACAAATCCTCGGGGTGACACTTTATTATTTGTAGGTTTAGAGCATTACCTATCACTGATGAAGTCTCCGAGTTTTCAAAATAGTATGATTCAAACGTTCAAGTTTGTTCTTTACACCGTACCAACCGGAGTCATAGTTTCCTTATTTTTAGCTGTCATTGCAAATGAAAGAGTAAGAGGTATTGAATTTTTCCGAGTTGTTTTTTCTTCCTCTTTGGGAATTTCAGTAGCCGCAGGTGCTAGTATTTGGCTCTTTATGTTTCATCCTAGTCTTGGGGTACTGAATAATATTCTCCAAGTATTTGGTCTTGAAGGAGTGGCTTGGCTTACTTCTGGTAAGTGGGCACTACTTTCGGTTTCAGTAACGACGATTTGGATGGGGCTAGGGTTTAACTTCATTATTTTATTAGGTGGTCTTCAAAGTATTTCTCAAGAGTTATATGAAAGTGCCTTAATTGATGGAGCAGGCTATTTTACTAGACTTTTTAAGATTACGTTACCGTTGCTCTCACCGACATTATTTTTTGTCATTACTGTAACACTAATTAACGCGTTTCAATCCTTTGGTCAAATTCACATTTTAACTGGTGGGGGACCAAATGAAGCGACCAACATTATTGTTTATTCCATTTATAAGGAAGCTTTTGAGTTTTCGAGGTTCGGCACGGCTAGCGCGCAGGCGATTATTTTGTTTGTCTTTATTCTAACCGTAACTATTTTGCAGTTTAAGGTTGGGGAGAAGAAGGTGCATTATCAATGATAAAAAAGCTGATTACATATGTTTTATTGGTTACTGGCGCAGTTATTATCTTTTTCCCTGTACTCTTTGCCTTACTAGCAAGCTTTCTTACACCATCACAAATAAGTCGGGGGCAGTACATGCCAACTTCATTAAACTTTGAGAGTTATTTGAAAGTATTTCAAGATGTCCCGTTACTAAAGTTCTTGATAAATAGTTTTATAGTTTCCACATCAGTTACGATTGGGCAACTAATTATCTGTAGTTTAGCCGCATTTGCAATTGTTTTTGTTCCGTTTCGGGGAAGGAATTTCTTTTTCTTTCTATTTATTTCAACAATGCTAATTCCCTGGGAAGCGGCGATGATCCCAAACTTTATTACGATTATTAATTTAGGCTGGATTAATAGCTATTTGGCGTTAATTGTTCCTTTTCTAACAACGGCCTTTGGAATTTTTCTTTTAAGACAGCACTTCATGACGATTCCAAAAGAATTGTATGAGTCAGCTCAAATTGATGGTTGTTCTAGGTTTCGTTTTCTTTGGTCCTTTGCGATACCTTTATCAAAACCAATGCTAAGCGCTTTAAGTATTTATGCGTTTTTAACAACATGGAATATGTATTTATGGCCATTGCTTGTTACAAGCAACAATGACGCAAGAACTGTACAAATCGGAATTAGAATGATGATTTCTCAAGAAGCCGCGACATCATGGAATACGATCATGGCGGGAGTCATTATCATCTTATTGCCAACCTTGCTTTTACTGTTTTTAGGGATTAAACAGCTTCGTCGCGGTTTAATGTCTGGAGCATTGAAAGGATAGAAAAAACATATACATAGGAGGAATTGGAAAATGGGAGTAGAATGGGTAAAAAAATCGTTCCTTGTAATTTTAATGATGCTTTTAGCTTTTACGATGTCAGCTTGTGGAAACACATCTAAAGCAGTACAAAAGACGGAAGATGGTAAGGTGATCGTTGATTTTTGGTATGCTTTAGGTGGAAATCTTGGAGAAGCAGTTACACAAATGGTTGATGAATTTAATGCTAGTCAAGACAAAGTCCACGTAAATGCTGTTTATCAAGGTAGTTATGAAGAGTCATTAACTCAATTAAGACAGTTAGCTGGAACGAGCAATGCTCCTGCAGTTGTGCAAGTTTTTGAAGTAGGAACGAAGTATATGATTGAAAGTGGTTATATCGAACCGATGCAAACATTTATTGATAAAGATAAGTTTGACTTATCTCAGTTAGAGGAAAATATTCTTTCCTACTATAAAGTGGATGGAAAGTTATACTCAATGCCGTTCAACACATCAAATGCGATCATGGTTTACAATAAAGATATGTTTAAACAAGCTGGGTTAGATCCAGAAAATCCGCCACGCACGTTTAGTGAAGTAAGTGCAGCAGCGAAAAAGATTAGAAGTCACTTTGGTACGAATGTTCATGGGTTTTCTGTAGTAACACATGGGTGGTTTACAGAACAAATGATAGCTAATCAAGGTGGTTTATACGTAGACAACAATAATGGTCGTTCTGGGGAACCGACAGCTACATCAATTAATGGTGAAGAAGGACAACGTTGGTTTAAATGGCTACACGAGATGAAACAAGATGGAACGTTGGGTGACTATGGTCGTGCTTGGGATGATCACCGTGCAGCATTCCTTGGTGAAACGGTAGCAATGTACCTTGATTCAACGGCTTCATTAGCAGGAACAGTAACAAACGCTGAATTTGAGGTAGGGACAGCGTTTTTACCAACTGCAGATGGAATGGACCCACAAGGAGTGATCGTTGGTGGAGCTTCTATTTGGATGATGACTGATATTCCTAAAGAAACTCAGAATGCAGCTTGGGAATTTATCAAATTTACTGCAAAGCCTGAAGTCCAAGCAAAATGGGCAGCAAACACAGGCTACTTCCCAATCACGAAGGCTGCTTATGACCAAGACGTTTTAAAGGACCGTTATAACGAGTATCCTCAGTTTTTAACTGCAGTACAACAACTTCAGAACACAAGTGTAACACCAGCTACTCAAGGAGCTTTAATTGGAGTATTTCCAGAAGCTCGTGAAAAGGTTGTAAATGCTGTCGAGAGTATCCATGGGGGAGCAGATCCGATTGAAGCAATTAACAAGGCTGCAGAAGAAATTAACGCTGAGTTAGAAAACTATAAACGAGTCAATCAAAAATAAACTAGAGACTAGCGAAAGGGTGAACCCTACCGCTAGTCTTTATTTTTCATATTTACGCCTTGTTATAAATTTGCTATAGTTAATAAAGTATTTAGGTAAACGAAATAGTTAGTTAAAAGGCTCTTTTCGTAAACATTTTTGCTTTTTTCTTTTTCCTCTATAATAATCGGAAAATACCCTAGATGAAGATATCAGCCAATAAATTATGTAAGAAAAGAGCAATACTTACTAAATTAGTTGTGAATTCTTAGTATTTTTTAAGCAACAAACTTTGCGAAAAGAGCCTAGTTAAAAGGAGTGCGTTCGTAGGATGAAAAAAAGAGGAAACTTACCATTTGAGCCACCTTTCTTTTACGGGTGGATTATTGTATTTATTGCAGCATTGTCAATTTTTTTCTCAGGACCTGGGCAAACGTACTCAATATCGATATTTATTGATGCATATTTGAGTCATTTTGGTTGGAGCAGTACGCTTGTATCTACAATGTATTTATTTGCGACACTGTTAGCTGGTTTTCTCCTTTTTATCATCGGAAGATTGGTAGATAAGCACGGTCAAAGGAAGATGACCGTTACTGTTGCGGTGTTATTAGGAGTTGCTTGTATTTTTAATAGTATGCTCCTTGGCCCAACGATGTTGTTCATCGGCTTTTTTATGCTGAGATTATTTGGGCAAGGTTCAATGACGCTAATTCCTGGTACACTAATCCCACAATGGTTTGTTGGGAAAAGAGGTCGAGCTCTAAGCTTTATGGCTTTTGGGAGCTTTTTAAGTGCGGCTGCGTTACCACCATTTAATGCTTGGTTAATTGACCAGGTGGGTTGGCAGGCTTCGTGGTTAGTTTGGGCAGGTTTATTATTATTGGTATTTGTTCCGTTGGCCTTCTTCCTAGTTAGGAACAAACCTGAGGATGTAGGACTCTTCCCTGACAATCTAACTGCTGAAGAAGCAATGACAACGAATCCAAAAAAGTCTTCGATATTCGAAGAAGCATGGACTGTCAAAGAAGCGTTGAGAACTCCGCAATTTTGGATGTTACTATTTTGTGTAGCAGTTCCTTCGATGGTTAATACCGGAATTGTGTTTCACTTTGTTCCTATTTTAGCTGAAAGTGGAATAGGTCGGACTCAAGCAGCCTTTATCCTAAGTATTATGGCAATGGTTTCATTCCCAATTACGTTTTTAGCAGGCTTTATTGTAGAAAAAATCAAGGCGAATTACGTTATTGCGTTTGCTGCCTTGGGACAGATTGGAATTATGCTTCTGTTAATTCAAACGGATTCCTATACAACGGCAATTGTTTTTGGGGTTGCACGAGGACTTGTCGGAGGATTTGAAGCCATTAGTATTGGTATTATTTTTCCGAATTACTTTGGCCGTGCCAATATCGGCAGTATAAAGGGTGTTTCTTCAACGGTCATGGTGATTGGATCAGCTTTTGGACCGTTACCATTTGCATTAGCTTATGATCGATTTAGCAGTTATCAAGAAATACTTTATATGATGATGATTTTTCCATTGTTAGCGATGATTTTTGCTATTATCTCGAAGAAACCGGTAAAACAAACAGAGAAAATGAAAGAACAAGCATCCTAAACTCAACCAATGTTGTTGGGTTTTTATCTTTTATGGGACAAAAGTTGAAGTTTACTACAATGGTTGATGTCGCATGATTTGAAATTTATCACTGAAACCTAACTTACAGTCCAAACCACGTGATTTACAATCCAAAAATCAAAATTTACAGTCCAAACTAGGTGGTTTCAGTCCAAACCACGTAATTTACAGTCCGAAAATCAAAATAGTTACAGTCACAACAAGGCGATTTACAGTCCGGAATCAAAATTTACAGTCCAAACTTAAAATTTACAGTCCAACCCACGCGATTTACAGTCCGGAATCAAAATTTACAGTCCAAACCACGTAATTTACAGTCAAAATCAAAATTTAAAGTCCAAACCACGCGTTTTACAGTCCAAACTCAAAATTTACAGTCCAAACCACGTAATTTACAGTCGAAATCAAAATTTAAAGTCCAAACCACGCGATTTACAGTCCGGAATCAAAATTTACAGTCCAAACTAGGTGGTTTACAGTCCAAACTCAAAATTTACAGTCCAAACCACGTAATTTACAGTCGAAATCAAAATTTACAGTCCAAACCACGTAATTTACAGTCGAAATCAAAACTTACAGTCCAAACCACGCGATTTACAGTCCAGAATCAAAATTTACAGTCCAAACCACGTGATTTACAGTCCAAAATCAAAATTTACAGTCCACAAACCACGTAATTTACAGTCGAAAACAAAATTTACAGTCCAAACCACGCGTTTTACAGTCCAAACTCAAAATTTACAGTCCAAACCACGTAATTTACAGTCCAAACTCAAAATTTACAGTCCAAACCACGCGATTTACAGTCCAAAATCAATACTTACAGTCCAAACTCAAATCCCCCAAAAATAGTAAAAAGCAGTGTGCCCTTAAGCACACTGCTACTACTTATTGTCTAAGCTGGTCTGGTTCCGCTGGCGTAGAGATACTCGCTAAAGCTTCTCCAGCTTCGTTTTGATAAATGTCTGTTTCAGCTAAGTCACCAATCGCAACCATTCCCACTAGTTGATTGTTATCAACAACTGGTAGACGGCGGATTTGTTGTTGTGCCATGATGTTTGCCACTTCATGAACATCCATTGTGGAGCTAGCAGTAGTAACGTTGTTCGTCATACATTGTGATACTGGAGTGTTAGGTCCAATACCGTCAGCAGTTGAACGAATGGTAATGTCACGGTCAGTGACAATCCCTTGTAATTGTCCATTCTCTACAACAGGAATTACACCAATATTGTGCTGCTTCATAAGTTGAGCGCACTCCTGGATAGATTGTTGCGGTGTTACGCAAACAACATTTTTCGTCATAATTTCGTTAATTGATTGTGCCATTTTTTTTCCCTCCTTTACTCCATTTAGTTTCTTCAAGAGTGAACTAAACATACAAGGAGATCTATGAAAAAAAGTAGGAGTTTATTTTATCGCAACAGCAACCCCGATAGGATAATGAACGTCTTTTCTTGGTGGTTCAATCGTTACCCCTCGTTGAAAATAAATTTCTACATCGCTAAAATCCTTGAACAAAGTGCTGAATTCTTCCTTTGTCAATTGGTGAAAATGGAAGGGCTGGCCACAAGGGACTCCTCTGCCTTTTCCGAAAGGTGTGGATAAAATAAGAGTTCCTCCAGGCTTCAGTAACGAATACATATTTTTCATGAATAATTGATCATCTTCTACATGCTCAATCGTTTCAAAACTCATGATTACATCAAATGAGCCCAATTTTTCTGGTAACGAAGGATCCATGACATCACCTTGCTCAAATTTCAGAGAAGGATGGTAATAGTTGGCCTTAGCGTATTTCAGCGTATCTTCATCAATATCTACACCTATCATTTCTGTAATCTCTTTCTTTTTTACTTTTGCAACCATCTGACTACCATAGCCTGTTCCGCAGGCGATATCTAGAACACGCCCCTCAACGTATGGAGTTGAAAAATAATATCTGGCTGTATGTTCTAAAAGACTCGCGTTTGTTGAGTCCAATTCCTTTGGTATCATGCGTTCCCCTGTATCTTTTAACATGAAATCACCGCTCACTTAAAATTTATTACCTATATCATAACAATTTCTTAAAAAGTATTCCAAATATCAACAAAAAATAAATTTTCTGATTTATTAAACTTTAGTAAATGTGACTTTTTTGTGAAAAAACGAGAAAAGAAAAGATACAAGTAGTTTAACGGAGAAAAATGGCCATGTAGTACGCTTACATCGAAATTCAGATTCTTCTTCATCCGTGGTAGAATTCAATTTGTTGATAACGGACTGACTTTCGTGAGAGTCGAAAGTCAAATTTTTAAAAAACTTAATAAGGAAGAGGTGTAAGCTTGAATTTACAAGCAATTAAACAAGAATGGTTTAGCAATATTAAAGGAGACACCTTAGCAGGGATCGTAGTAGCATTAGCATTAATACCGGAAGCTATTGCATTTTCTATTATTGCAGGTGTAGACCCAATGGTTGGTCTTTATGCTTCTTTTTGTATTGCCGTTGTTATTGCCTTTGTTGGTGGCCGTCCGGGAATGATTTCAGCTGCTACAGGTGCAATGGCATTACTGATGATTACCCTCGTAGCCGATCATGGACTTCAATATTTATTGGCTGCAACAATTTTAACTGGGGTTCTTCAGATTTTATTTGGGGTGCTCAAACTAGCTCAGTATATGAAGTTTGTACCTAGATCAGTTATGGTAGGGTTTGTTAATGCATTAGCAATCCTAATTTTTACAGCTCAATTACAACACTTTGTTGATGTTACATGGGTAATGTATGCTC
This sequence comes from Anaerobacillus alkaliphilus, assembly GCF_004116265.1. NCBI lineage: Bacteria > Bacillati > Bacillota > Bacilli > Caryophanales > Bacillaceae > Anaerobacillus > Anaerobacillus alkaliphilus. The sequence continues at coordinate 186,964 of NZ_QOUX01000032.1, forward strand.
TAGTTGCTTTAACTTTAGCGATTATTTATATCCTACCTAGATTTACAAAAGCAATTCCATCGACATTAGTAGCGATCATCGTTGTAACAGTCATCGCAGTTTTTGGAAACTTAGGAGTAAGCAATGTAGGAACAATGGGGAATCTTCAGAGTACGTTTCCTATTTTTATGCTTCCATCCATTCCGTTAACATTTGAAACATTAATGATCATTTTTCCATACGCATTAGCACTTTCAATTGTTGGTTTATTAGAGTCTTTATTAACGGCTCAAATCGTTGATGATATGACAGATACGGATAGTGATAAGAACAGAGAAAGTCGCGGTCAAGGGATTGCCAACATTGTTGCCGGCTGTTTCGGTGGGATGGCTGGTTGTGCGATGATTGGTCAGTCAGTGATCAACGTAAAATCAGGTGGTAGAGGACGCTTATCAGCTTTAGTTGCTGGACTTTTCCTGATGTTTTTAATTATTGTCCTTGGCTCGGTTGTTGTACAAATTCCGTTAGCGGCCTTAGCTGGAGTTATGTTCATGGTTGCAATTGGGACATTCGACTGGAATTCATTAAAAACACTTCACAAAATTCCTAGAACAGACGCAACTGTTATGGTTGTTACAGTCTTAACTGTTGTAATTACTCATAACTTAGCAATTGGGGTTTTAACAGGTGTTCTTCTAAGTGCAATTTTCTTCGGAGCGAAAATTTCAAAGGTTCACGTGACTTCTAAACTTTCACACTCAGGTGATAAGAAGACTTACTTTGTTGAAGGGCAACTATTCTTCGTATCGGTTACGGACTTTATTGCTGCCTTCGATTTCAAAGACGCTGTTAAAGAAGTGGAAATCGATTTTAGCCGAGCCCATCTATGGGATGACTCAGCGATAGGTGCGATAGATAAGGTTGAAATGAAATATGAACAAAGTGGAATTACCGTTCATTTTACCGGGTTAAATAAAGAAAGCTCATTATTAGTACAAAAAATTGGTGGCTTATCGAAAAATTCTGGCCATTAATGTATACTGTTAGAAACATACAAAAGTGTCTGTTCATCTTAGATGACCGGCACTTTTGTTTTATTATACGAAAATGGGGGTTATTTCATGTTTGAACATATTTTGCTAGCGGCTGATGGTTCAGCACATTCACTACGAGCAGCTGAAAATGCTATTCACTTAGTAGGGGGAAAAGAACAAAGTAAAGTGACGATTGTATATGTAGTTGATGGAGCAACCTCAAAATCAGATGTGCTACGAATTGGGGACAGTAAAGATATCGCTGAAAAAAGAAAAGAGAAACTAAAGGATATTCTTACATTATTAGAAAAATCATCGATAGCACATGAATTAAAAATCCTTCACGGCGACCCAGGAGAAACAATTGTAGAGTTCGCTAATAATCAAGAGTTTGATTGCCTGGTCATTGGTAGTCGCGGCCTAAATAGTTTACAAAGCATGGTACTTGGTGGGGTTAGTCACAAAGCTGCGAAACGTGCGAAATGCCCTGTGATGATAGTTAAGTAGAATTGTGAATTATGAATTATGAATTATGATTGATAGAACAAAGCTCAGTTCAAAATTGAACTGAGCTTTGTTTGCATTAAAAATAATTTTACGGAACTGCGAAGCCTAGCCCTATCCAACAATTCAAAATTCAAAATTGACAATTATTTTTCATGATGATGATGAGAATGGTCAGTCTCTTCTTGATGATTAGGCAAGGAATAATGATCTGTAAAATAAAAGGCCAGTAAGATAACAATAAATAAAGGAAACCGTCTCCTAAAGAAGAAACTCCTCCAACCTTTTTCTTTAACTGTTACTTCACCTTGCATCATCAATAGCAAAATAAAGAAAACGCCAGCAGCCAGCACAATGATTACGTTCATCGCATTGTTAGCCATATCACTCGAAACCATTACACCTAGCATAGCTCCCATCATTCCACCCATTGCTCCTGAAAGAAAACCGTCTAAAATGGCCATCATACTAATTGGAAATCCAGCTATAGTTCCCATAATTGCACCAAATAAAATACTTATGACCGTGATTTCAAAAAAATGTTCCGGAAAAATAAGACCCATAATCGTCCCAAAAGATAAACCAAGTGTCATCCCAATTGTCATCGCAATCATCATCCCAGCCATAGTGGAGATGTGTTTCCGATACAAAAATAAAAAGCTAAAGATCCAAGCGATAATACATGTGTAAAGTAGAGTTAAAAGTATCTCTAACCCCATATGAGCACCTCCCTACTTAATAATTCATATGAACGTTTTTCAAAATAAGTACAAGTTCTCTCTTAAACAAACGTTTAATTAAATTTCATTCCCCCCCTTAAAATGAAGTAATTCTCCGTATAGATAAGCAAGAAAGAAAAAACAAGTAAAGGGCAAAACCATTGAAAGGTGGTGACGCAAAACTACAGGGACTAAGGGTTCAACCTATGTTAGCCAGTTGCCAAAATGATATTATGGGAAATTTGAGGTGAGAGAACGTGAGTCATAAGGTAGTACATATATTTCTCATCATTCTTTTGACTGCTTTAGTTGGTTGTAGTAAAGCTACGGAAGAAGTTACTGATAACAATCCGAATGGTGATGGTAATAACTACTACGATAATTCCGAACTAGGAATATCAATTGAGGCAGAAACTGGTTGGGTGCTTGAGAAAGAGACCTCACAAACTGTGAAGTTTACGCGTGATAATATAATTGGTTTGATCTCTGTTATTCCAAAAGAAAAAACTGTGTCAGAAATAAAGAAAGAGCTATTATCAGGTGCAGGTGAGGTTACTGTCGTTGGTGAAGGACTTAATTTTATTGCTTGGAAAACTGAGCTAGAAGAAAGCATTCGCACACAGATATGGATTGAGGAAAAGTCAGATCGTCAAATAATAGTCACGATGATGACACCTGACGAAATGTTTGAAGGTAACAGAGAGACGATAGAAGATTTTCGTGAAATGATAGAAATTTATTAAGTGAACAAGGAGAGGAACTAAACGATGAAGAAAATTATATCAACAGCAATTTTAGTAGGTGGTTTAACAATGGGTGGAGCAACCTTTGCCGATAGTGTTGACAATAAAAAAACAGGTGTAGATGAATTGCTATTTCATATCTTTGAAGGAAATGCTCAACTAACGAAAAATGTTGTCCAAAGGGTGATTGTTCAGGATCGCTTTACAGAAAATCGCCTTGATAAAATCGAAACTGTCATTGAAACTGGCGAGGAAAACGCAGTCGGAGAACTAGTTGAAGACATCGATCAGAATTTAGCAGCTATCGAAAATATCGTTGATGAAGCAGCAAAAATTGGTGAGGACATCACTGAACTAGAAGAGGTAATAGCACAAATTATCGTCAAACGTAGTCAAAATCTACTAGCATTATTAGAGCGAGATAACCTTCCTGAGCAAGCGAAGGCTGGAATTAGAAAAGCGTTGGCTAATCAAGAAAGAGCGATGGCTCGTGTGGCAAAAGCCAAAGACCTTTGGAAGTCTGTTGAAGAAGCGATCGCAAAATTAGAAGAAGAGCTAGTAACGGCAGAAGAAGTTGAACTTGTAGAAGAAACAATTGAAGTAGAAAGCGACGTTACAACAGAATTAGAAACAGAAGAAGTAGAAGAAAGCAACAAGCATGTTGTAAAAACAAATGAGAAAGTAGAAAGAACGTTAACTAAGGCTGCAGAGAAAATTCAAAGAACTGAAGAGCGTGCTACAAAACATCTTGAAAAAGGTCAAACAAAAGCTCACGAAAAGGCTCTAGAAAAAATTGAAAGAACACAAAAGCAAGCACAAGAGAAGGTAGAAAGAACATTAGAGCAAGCTGCTGAAAAAGGAAATAAAGGGAATAAAGGTAACAAAGATAATAAAGGAAACGGCCAAGGTCAAGGAAGACCATAATACAAGGCCACAAAAAGAGACTTGCTCAAGCCATCACTAGGTATATTGAGCCAGTCTCTTTCATACGTTATTCAGTTAGTTGGTTTTACTGGTAATATCTTTTACTTTCTTTGACTACATAAACGAAGGATAATAGAAGGATGTACGTATAAATCGGTAAAGGAGGCGTAGGGGATGGAAACCGCTAATGTCGTAGAAGACACTGCTAGTGCCCAAAATGGTGATCAGTTTGTGCGTGAAAAGTTAATTCGTCATTACAAGCCTTACGTGCTTAATACCGTAGGACATATTTGTAAGAAGTATATAAGTTGGAGTGAAGAAGAGGCAAGTATTGGTCTAATAGCTCTAAATAAAGCTATTGATACGTATGACTCATCAAAAGGTAGGACCTTTCTTAATTACGTGTATCTATTAGTGCAAAGGGATTTGATCGATTTTTTTCGCAAAGAAAAGAATGAAAGGCATGTTTCGTTAAATGCCAATGTTATAGATGAAGGAAATCTTCAAACAAATTACGAAGTAGAGCAATCGTTGCAGCGTTATGAAAAGGAAAAACAAGCAAATGATTTAGTAGAAGAGATCCTAGAGCTAAGTGAGGAACTTGAGAAATACCAAATAAACTTTGAAGAATTGGAGAAGTTTTCTCCTAAACATAAAGATACGAGGGAAAGTTTGTTTGAACTCGTTGAGAGATTTGTAGAAGATCAAGAGTGTGTCGAACAGTTTATAAAAAAGAGGCAATTCCCAACGACCATGTTTGTAAAGAAAACAGGGTATAAGGTGAAAACAATTGAAAGACATCGGAAATATATCGTTACGTTGATCTTATTAAAGCTTCATCCACAGTGGATATTGCTGGGTCAATACATTCAAAGAGGGGATCGGTCATGATGGGCAAACTAAGTACAGAAGGAATAGTTGTAAAAGTAACCGAAGATAAAATTGTTTTACTATGCCCAAATGGGGCGTTTAAGAATATTGCTAGAGCTGCTCATAATGCCCCACCATTATTGGGAGAACAGTATGTTCATGTGGAGAAGCAAACATCATGGTTGAAATATGTATCTGTAGCGGCAGTTTTCTTTTTAGCAATTATGGCATACACGATATTTCAAATGACAGCACCCACTAGTTCATACGTACTAGCGATTGATATAAATCCTAGTCTTGAGCTAGTGTTAAATGAGAAAATGGAAGTGGAGAAAGCAACAGGATATAACGAGGAAGCTGTAGAGTTACTCTCAACTTTAAAAATCGAAAACCTTGTATTGGCAGAAGCATATCAAAAGATTATTGAGTATTCTTATGAAAAAGGGTATCTAACGTCTGACAATTCGTATGTTGAAACAGCAATTATTCCGCTTAAAAAACAAAATAAGAAAGTAATTGAAAAAATTGAAGAAACGATTAAAATCTCAACTCCACAAGATGTTGTAGTGACTGTTACACAGAATAATAGTGAAACATATCAAGATGCAAAAGATATGCAAGTGTCTGTAAACAAGTTAACGCACTTAAAAGAACTTAAGAATGATGGAGTTATCGAAAGTGTGCAAGCAGCAAAAGGTAAAAGTGTCTCGGAACTAAGGAAGATGCAGAAGGATTTGAATAAGTCTGAGGAGTCACAAGAAAAAGCTAATCCTAACAAAGGTAAAGGAAATGGCAATGGCAATCAGCCAGAACCTCCTGGATTGAATAAAGATAAGAAGAAAAATAATCAACCATCTATGAGACCAGCTAATCCAGCTGCTGAGAAAAAGGGTGACAACTCTAATAAGGAGAAATCGCCGGGTAATAGCAACAATCCTGGTCAGGGTAACAATGGTAACGAAACTAATAAAGGCAATCCGGCTAAAAATAACGATAAAGGCAATAACAAATCAGGTAAAGGTAATAATGATAAAGGAAATAATCCTGGAAAGGGCAACAATAGTAATAATTCAGGTAAAGGAAACAATCAAGGTAATAATGGTAGCAATCCAGGGAAAGGGAACCCTGGTAAAGGAAATAACTAAAGAAAAGGAAGCCGACTACACATGTTGGCTTCCTTTTCTACTTGTGTCCAAATGTTATTCAAGCATATTAAAATTAGAACAAAAAGTTATGTTCACAAAATAGCCACAATCTAATTACTTGCATTTTTTAAAGGACCTTAAATAGTCACAGACCTTAATTTAATAAGCTTTTTAGTGGTAAATAAACCGGAATCATTTCTAGTACTGTAAAAAGCAGGTAAGAAATTATTTCGAAAAAACAAATTCACAAATTAGACATAAATTATTCGCAATTTAGACATAGGATTTGTTAGGAATTTCACATAAACTGTGGTTAGTAATTAACACTTTGTGTGTAGTGAAAACCTACTAAAATAAAATTCATCACCTAATGGTGAACTGTTGTTGAAGGGAGCTGGATTTTACGTGAAAAAATACTTTTTACCACTATTCCTTTTAAGCCTAGTTATGTTTCTTACCGGTTGTGAAATGGTTGTTTTCCAACCTGAGGGACCACAAGCTAGAAGTATTCTAGAGTTAATTAATTTCTCGATTGTTATGATGCTTTTTGTTATTGTTGTTGTTTTTGCTTTATTCATCTATATTGTCTGGAAGTATCGTGAAACAGCTAAAAACAAAGATTATGAGCCAGAAGAGGAAAAAGGAAGTATCGCTTTAGAAATTACTTGGACAGTAATTCCTCTTTTAATTGTTATTGCTCTTACTATCCCAACGGTACTCGTTACATTCGCTGTTGAAGATGTGCCAAAAGGGTATGAAGATAAAGAGCCTATTACGATCCATGTAACAGCAGCAGACTGGAAATGGATTTTTAGTTATCCAGAAGAAGACATCCAAACAGTTAACTATGTGAATATTCCGATCGAAACACCAATTTTGTTTAAGTTAACATCTGCTAGTACGATGCAATCATTTTGGGTCCCGCAGCTCGGTGGTCAAAAATACGCCATGGCAAACATGGAAAACGAATTGTATTTATTAGCAGAGCGCCCAGGAACGTTTATGGGTCGTAATACAAACTTTAACGGACAAGGTTATGCCTATATGGACTTTGACGTTGTTGCAAAAACAGAAGCTGATTATGAGAAATGGGTGCAAGACGTAAAGCAAACAGCACCAACCTTAACAGAAGAAAAGTATATGCACATTCTTTATCCAGGTGTTGTTGGCCGTATGACATTTAACGAAACGCACCTACAATGGGTAAACCATGCTGATCATGATGCACAAATTTTCTTACACCAAGAAACGTATCGTAACTACTACCATACAAAAGGTGAGGGTTATGAGCGCGAGTATAACACGATAGAGCCAAGATCGTCAGAAGAAGGAGGCCACAATCATGGGAAACGGGATTAAGTTTAGCGAAATCTTAGTTACTGGTGATCCGTTAATTTTAGCTTCGCAGATTGCTATTTTACTAACTTCTATTGCAATTGTTGCAGGTTTAACGTATTTCAATAAATGGAGTTGGCTATGGCGTGAGTGGCTAACAACGGTTGATCATAAGAAAATTGGTATTATGTATATTATTGCTGGTGTTGTGATGTTCTTCCGTGGTGGAATGGACGGCTTAATGATGCGAGCCCAAACGTCACAACCCGGGTTAGAGATTTTAAGCTCACAGCATTACAACGAAGTATTTACCGCACACGGCGTAATTATGATTTTGTTTATGGCTATGCCATTATTAATTGGTTTAATGAACGTGATTATCCCATTACAAATTGGAGCGAGAGACGTAGCGTTTCCACAGTTAAATGCGCTTAGCTTCTGGTTATTCTTTAGTGGTGCAATGCTGTTTAACATCGCTTTCGTTATCGGTGGAGCTCCTGATGCTGGTTGGACATCTTACTTCCCGCTAGCTGGTAAAGAGTTTACACCTAATGTCGGTAATAACTATTACGCAATTTCATTACAGATCGCAGGGATTGGTACGTTAATGTCTGGTATTAACTTTATCGTTACGATCTTGAAAATGCGTACAAAGGGTATGACGTTAATGCGTATGCCAATGTTTACTTGGACGTCATTTATTGCATCAATCATTATCGTTGCCGCATTCCCGATTTTTACAGTTGCTTTAGGCTACATGGCATTAGACCGCATTTTCGGGACGCACATCTTTACGATTTCTGGTGGTGGAGAACCGATGCATTGGGCGAACCTATTCTGGTTATGGGGTCACCCTGAGGTATATATCGTAGCCTTACCTGCTTTCGGTATTTTCTCTGAAATTATTGCCACTCATTCTCGTAAAAATTTATATGGATACTCATCAATGGTTATTTCCATTGTTGGTATTGCGATTTTAAGTATGTTAGTTTGGGTTCACCATTTCTATACGATGGGTTCAGGACCAGTAGTTAACTCAGTATTCTCGATTACAACAATGTTAATTGCTGTTCCAACAGGTATGAAGATTTTTAACTGGTTATTTACAATGCGTAAAGGTCGCATTCAGATGACTAATGCAATGCTATGGTCATTGGCGTTTATCCCAACGTTTACAATTGGTGGGGTAACAGGGGTTATGCTTGCGATGGCGGCAGCTGACTACCAGTACCACAATACAATGTTCCTAGTGGCACACTTCCACTATGTATTAATTCCTGGTGTTGTGTTCGCGGTGTTTGCAGCGCTTTACTACTGGTGGCCAAAAATGTTTGGTTTCACGCTTAATGAGAAAATTGGTAGATGGCACTTCTGGTTATTCAATATTGGTTTTAACATGACATTTATGCCAATGTTCTTCTTAGGCTTAAAAGGGATGTCTCGTCGTATGTTCACATACCAAGAAGGTCTTGGTTGGGAACCATTATTATTAGTTTCATTTGCAGGTTCACTAATTTTAGCTGCTGGGTTTGCAGCGTTCTGTTACAACATTTACTGGAGCTTCCGTTATGCTTCTCGCGACGTATCAAATGATCCATGGGATGGTAGAACGCTCGAGTGGGCAACAGCTTCTCCCGTTCAACACTATAACTTTGCGAAGCTTCCAGAAGTAACTGGAATCGATGCGTATTGGAAAATGAAGAAAGAAGGCACAACTGGTTTAATTAAAGAAGAGATCGAGCCAGTGCATATGCCGAGTAATTCAGGAATTCCATTCTTTATGGGAGTCGTGTTTACGATCGTTGGTTTATTCCTTGTATTCGAATGGTTAATACCAGCACTTATTGCTTCGTTCTTAATCTTCGTCGGCTTAATCATGCGTTCGTTTGATTATGATGACGGCTACTATGTTGGCGTTGATGAAGTAACGAAAACAGAACAAAGTTGGAGAGGTGATTTATAATGGCAGGTACTGTTGATAAGTCATTACCAATGGAATATCAAACACAGCAATCACAGATGAATATTCTTGGCTTCTGGGTGTTCCTAGGTGCGGAAATCGTATTATTTGCCACGTTATTCGCTACCTACTTTGTTCTTCAGGATCGAACAGTAGGTGGACCAACTGCACAAGATATGTTTGTTCTACGTGATGTGTTAATCTTAACGTTTATCTTATTAACAAGTAGTTTTACATGTGGACTTGCGATCCATGAAATGCGTCGCAACAATGAAAATGGCGTATTACTCTGGTTAGCAGTGACAATGGTTCTTGGTATGGCATTTATCGGAATGGAAGTTTTTGAGTTTATACACTATGTTGACATGGGTGCAACGATGCAAACAAGTGCTTTCCTATCTAGTCTTTATGCACTCCTTGGGACCCACGGATTGCACGTAACCTTGGGTGTCGGCTGGATGCTAGCAATCATCTTGCAAGTGTACCGTCGTGGTTTAACGCATGTTACAACACGTAAAATCTTTATCGTAAGTTTATATTGGCACTTCTTAGACGTCGTGTGGATCTTCATCTTCACATTCGTCTATATCCAAGGGATGGTGATGTAATATGGCACAACCAACAGGACGTTTTCCTAAAAAAGAAGTGTTTGGATTTCTATCATCAATCATCATGACATTACTAGCCATTATCGTCGCGTTCCGTACAAACCTCTCAGGAGGCGCGATCATGGCGATCATTGGAGGCTTGGCTCTATTACAGGCCGGCCTTCAGCTAACAATGTTTATGCACGTAACTGAAGGAAAAGACGGTAAATCAAACGTTATCAACATGGTATACAGCGCGTTCCTAGCACTAGTTATCGTATTCGGTTCAATTTGGATCCTAACTTCAGGCCACATGGCGCACTAGGTACGGTGCCAGGCACCAAGGAAAGTTCACTTTCACCAATTACGTCCTACTATTTCCTAAAGGTACACATTCAATAAAAGAAAGTGAACTTTTCTGTTAGACACTACATTCAAGTAGTAACCACAAAAAGACAAAAAAGGAAGAAAGTCCACCTCTGGTGGACTTTCTTCCTTTTTAAACTAATGTCTATACAAGGTGGACTTGACTTTTCGGAAAAAATGTCCACGAAGGGTGCCTACCCTGAATATAGAAACTACAGGAAGTTCACTTTCTTTAATTTTGATATCCTTCAGAAATATATCATCCATGTTGATAGAAAGTGAACTTTCATTGGTGCCAGGCACCTCTCAAGGCACCTGCTCAATAAAGAAACGGAAACAGCCGAAAGCGGCGACGACACCAGCTCTGGTAGATCTCACCATATTTTTGCTGCAAAACTTTCTCCTCTAATGACATTCGATAATGTAATATACTGCCGAACACCGGAAAAACAATAATAACTGCAAAAATATGCCCGCAAATAAATACACATAAACCTAGTGTAATTAAGAAAAGGCCTACATGAAAAGGGTGCCTTGCGAAACGATAAGGACCATAGCTAATAAGTGGTCGATCCTTATGAGGATGAATGGTCCTAGAAAAATATTGGCGCATTACGGAATATGCCCAATAGCGGATCGCTATTCCAATGACAAGCAACACGATACTTACTTTTTTCAATAACAAATTACCTTCTCCAATATATAGGTTGGAGAAGAGAAGACTTGCACCTATACATAACAGAAAGCCTGCTTGTACTAGGGTAAGACTTAAATCTCTAGAGGTACGGTCCTCCTTTGTTCGCTGATCTTTAAAAAGTATAAATTGAATTATCCATAGGCCGACGACAATACTTAAAATAATCATGTCTTTTTCCATATTGTTAATATGCGATTCGATACGAGTTTTTATCCAAGACGAAAAACTCAAAATAAAAAAACACACCCTGCTTCTTAAGAGTATGTTCTGCTTTTTTATGTACATTATGATGAATGGCACTGTGACCTTCTTGTTGGTTTTAATGTGATGTTAGCTAAGTATGGATACTCATTATTACTAAACAGTTCCACTAATTTGGCAAATTCCGTAATTAGTGAATGTTCATTGTTGATATGTGTTTCAAAAAGTGCCTCAATCTCCAGCCTTAAAGTTCCTTTAAACATAAAATTTTGTTGCACAGCCTTAAGTGCTGAATGTTTGTCTTTACTGGAGGATAAAATGCTTAAAATCATTGAGGCATATATTTGACTATCCTTCATGACGAATTCTTCGCTCCCTTTTATCTGTTTCACAAATTTCTCACATCTTTTATTATACAGTAAAAAAAGCCAATAGGAACATTTTTTAGAAATTTATAAACAATTTATGAATATTGACCTATAGTAAGTCGGTGTTTGTAAAGTAGAAGGACCTGCGTTAAGCAGGTCCATAACTCGTTAAGACAATGTGTTCCCTTGATATGGGAACTGGCTAGAGTAGCCTGAAAACTGTTGGTACGTTTGGTCTAACTTTTGTGCATCAGCTGCTTCAAAAGAGTACCAACCTTTTTTAAACATTAAGTTAAATAATTGACGCTGACAATTTTGCGTCTCGTTAAAGATTTGGTTTAAATCTTGATAAAGGCTTTCATGACTAGCTTCATTCATTGCAATACTATATGAACTTGTCATATATTTTTCCGTTGCTAAGCAGTCATTAATAAAATCACGATCACTCATTTGTGGTGTTTTAGGTATTTGTGTTTCTGGGTTTTGAATTTTCATGTTTTGGTTGCTCATTTTATAATCCTCCTTATTGCAATTGGCTTTGCGAAGGTTGGTTTGGATTTTGTAAATGGTTGATAATTGTTTGGTAATGGCGTTGGTGCATTTGGCCACATTGTTCTAAAGCCGCTCTGATTTCTGGGTCTGTACATTGTTGAGCAAAAAAGTGAGCTTTTTTCATCGCTAGTAAATTCCAAGAGAGCATATCTGAGATATAAAATTGGTCTTTGCCAGTTACGATTGTTGGTGGTTGAGGCATAATCCCTTGTTGCTGCATTTGATTTGGTTGCATTTGTTGTTGCATCTAGTTTACCTCCTTGTGAAAAGTAAGAAAGACAAGCTTTCGAACTTATTGTTTGTCATAGGAGAATGAACTATCCTTGCTAAATTTAGCTTAGTTGGACAGACACAAAAGTAAGTATTCAAAATTAATTAACTTTTTCAAAAGTTTTTTATTGCACTATTTTGTAAAATCTTTTATAGTTAAAATTGTAAAGAAGTTGTTGGAGTTTTTATCGTGCACAAACGTGCAAAAATTTTTTTCACCAAAAAATGAATGAGTATTCATTCAAGGGGGAGAAGGAGGTACTTATGATCGGAAGAATCGGTAAAGTAGCTATTTTAGGATCAGGGGTTATGGGATCTGGAATTGCCGCTCATTTAGCAAACATTGGTATTCCAACATTATTATTAGACATTGTCCCACGTGAACTAACAGAAGAGGAAAAACAAAAAGGACTTACATTACAAGATATGCAGGTTCGCAATCGTTTATCTCAAACTGCCATACAAAAATTATTAAAGCAAAAACCAGCTCCTCTTTCAGAAAAGAGCCACGTGAGCTTAATTGAAGCAGGCAACATGGAAGATGATATGAAACGCCTTTCAGAAGTTGATTGGATCATTGAGGTAGTTGTTGAAAACTTAGATATTAAAAAGAAGGTATTTACACAAGTTGATGAATACCGTAAGCCAGGAAGTATTGTAAGTTCAAATACATCAGGTATTTCTATAGAAGCGATGGCAGAAGGACGTTCTGAAGATTTCCGTAAGCACTTCTTAGGAACACACTTCTTTAATCCACCAAGATACTTAAAACTTTTAGAGGTTATCCGCACAAAGGATACAAGTGATGAAGTGTTCCAATTTATGAAACAATTTGGGGAAGATGTGCTTGGTAAAGGTGTTGTTGAGGCAAAAGACACGCCAAACTTTATCGCCAATCGTATTGGAACATATGGATTATTAGTCACTGTTGATCAAATGGTCAAAGGCGGTTACTCAGTAGGTGAGGTTGACTCAGTCACTGGTCCTGCATTAGGAAGACCGAAAAGCGCTACTTTCCGTACTTTAGACGTAGTTGGTTTAGATACATTCTTACACGTAGCGAAAAACGTGTACGACCAAGTTGAAGGAGCAGAAAAAGCTGTATTTGATCCACCACAATTTATGCGAGACATGGCTGAAAGAGGCTGGCTTGGAAGTAAGTCTGGCCAAGGATTTTTCTTAAAGAAAAAAGGGGAAAACGGTAGTGAAATCCTTGAACTAGACTACAACACAATGGAATATGTGCCTGGGAAGAAATTAAAGGCAGCATCTGTTCAGGCGAGTAAACAAGCAAAAGGCAGAAGCGAAAAATTGAAAGCGCTTGTATACGCAAAAGACCGCGCTGGAGAGCTAGTGTGGAACATCCTAAAGCCAGTCCTGATTTACTCTGCAGAGAAAGCGACCGAGATTGCTGATGATATTTTAGCGATCGACCAAGCGATGAAGTGGGGCTTTGGTTGGGAACTAGGACCGTTTGAAACGTGGGATGCGATTGGCGTAGCAAAATCAGTCGAGCGCATGGAAGCTGAAGGCGAAACTGTACCTGCTTGGGTAAAAGAAATGCTTGAAAAAGGTCACAAATCGTTTTATGAAGGTCGAAATCGTTTTTATGAAAACGGTGACTATACAACAGCAGTTGAAAATCCAAAAGTTATCCATATTAAAACATTGAAAGAAAATGAAAAGATCATTAAAAAGAATTCTGGTGCATCACTCATTGATATTGGTGACGACGTTGCCGTTCTAGAGTTTACATCACCCAACAATTCAATTGGGTTAGATGTCATGCAGATGATCAACTATTCAATAGAAGAAGTTGCAAAAAACTACAAAGGGCTTGTCATTAACAACCAAGGGAAAAACTTCTGTGTTGGTGCCAATTTAATGATGATCTTGATGGAAGCTCAAGACGATAATTTCTATGAGATTGATCTAGTAGTTCGTCAATTCCAAAAGACAATGGCAAATATTCGCTATTCACCGAAACCGGTTGTAACGGCTCCGTTTGGAATGACTCTAGGAGGCGGTACTGAAATCGCTTTACCTTCAGCTCGTATCCAGGCTTCAGTTGAGACATATATGGGCTTAGTAGAAGTAGGTGTTGGGTTAATTCCTGGTGGAGGCGGTAACAAAGAGCTTTACTTACGTCTCTTAGAAGGCTTACCAGAAGGAGCTCAAATCGACTTACAAGCAATTGCTAACCGCACATTTGAAACGATTGCCATGGCGAAAGTCTCAACATCTGCTCATGAAGCTGCAAAACTTGGATTTATCCGTCCGCAAGATGGAATTAGTATGAACGGTGATCACCTATTACATGATGCGAAACAACACGTTATCCACTTGGATAATCAAGGCTACCAACCACCGCAACGTAAGAAAATCCCTGTTGTTGGTGAAAGTGGTTATGCAACGATGCTGTTAGGAGCAAAAACGATGCAATTTGGCGGGATGATCTCTGACCACGACTTAAAAATTGCTCAAAAGCTTGCTTTCACAATTGCCGGTGGTCGTGTACCAAAAGGCACATTAGTTGATGAGCAGTATCTCTTAGACATTGAAAGAGAAGCTTTCTTAAGTCTTGTTGGGGAACCAAAAACGCAACAACGTATGCAATACATGTTAACGAAAGGTAAACCGTTACGTAACTAACAGTACGAGTTCATGAAGGAGGGAAGATCGTGAGAGAAGCGGTTATTGTTGCAGGTGCTAGAACACCTGTCGGAAAAGCAAAAAAAGGAACATTAGCAAGTGTTCGTCCTGACGATTTAGGGGCGCTTACAGTTAAAGAAACACTTAAACGAGCTGGGAATTTTGATCCTAGTAAAATAGATGACATTATTATCGGATGTGCGATGCCTGAGGCGGAACAAGGTATGAATATGGCACGAAATATCGGTGCTTTAGCAGGGCTTCCTGACACGGTTCCAGCGATTACGATTAATCGTTATTGCTCTTCAGGATTACAAAGTATCGCCTACGGTGCAGAACGCATTATGTTAGGCCATGCAAATGCGATTATCGCAGGTGGAGCAGAAACTATGACAATGATCCCGATGGGTGGTCACGTCATTGCTCCAAACCCAACATTAGTCGAAAATGCTCCAGAATATTATATGGGCATGGGTTTTACAGCTGAAGAAGTGGCCCGTAAGTATGAAATTAGCCGCGCGGACCAAGACGCATTCGCTGTAGAAAGTCATCGGAAAGCTGCCAAAGCAATTGAAGAAGGTAAATTTGCAGACGAGATCGTACCAGTCGAAGTAACACTTCGTTCTGTAGGCGCTGACAATAAATTAAAAGAAAAGAAAATCTTATTTGCTAAAGATGAAGGTGTACGTATTGATACGACACTTGAAGGACTAGGCAAATTAAGACCAGCATTCCACCCAAAAGGAACGGTAACAGCAGGTAACGCATCACAAATGAGTGATGGTGCTGCTTCAGTATTAGTGATGGACCGTGAAATGGCAGAAGCAGAAGGGTTAACACCATTGGTTCGCTTCCGTTCATTTGCAGTCGCAGGTGTTCCACCACAAATCATGGGGATTGGACCAGTTGAAGCAATCCCTAAAGCTCTTAAACTAGCAGGTTTAGAGTTATCTGATATTGGCTTATTTGAACTGAATGAAGCTTTTGCTTCTCAAAGTTTACAGGTAATTCGTCACTTAAACCTTGATATGAATAAGGTAAATGTTAATGGTGGAGCAATCGCTCTAGGCCATCCACTAGGATGCACAGGTACGAAGCTAACATTATCACTTATTCATGAAATGAAACGTCGCGGCGAGCAATTCGGTGTCGTTACAATGTGTATCGGCGGCGGTATGGGAGCTGCTGGAGTGTTTGAACTAATCTAGAAGTGCAATTATGAATTATGAATTTTGAATTATGAATTGTTGTGGGGGAATGCTTTGGAGCATTTCTCCAAGCTAGATTAATAGAATTATGTATTTTGGATTGTTGTAAGTACATCGAAGCGGTACTAAGAACAATTCATCATTCATAATTGACAATTATCAATTAACTAAGGGGGTCTTTATAAATGGCAACGGCTGATAAGGTTATTAAAGGTGGAGCGTTTTTATTAGACGATATTACGGCTGATAAAGTTTTTACTCCAGAGGATTTTACTGATGAGCAATTAATGATTGCAAAAACAACGGAAGATTTCGTGGTGGAGCAAGTTGTACCAGAGATTGAGCATATTGAAAATCATGAATTTGACCGTTCTGTTCGCTTATTAAAAGAAGCGGGTGAACTAGGTCTATTAGGTGCCGATGTTCCTGAAGAATACGGCGGAATCGGTTTAGATAAAATTAGTTCTTCGTTAATCACAGAGAAGTTTGCACTATCTGGGTCTTTCTCTTTAAGCCATGGTGCTCACGTAGGGATTGGTTCACTTCCTATCGTATTTTTCGGTAATGAAGAGCAAAAGCAAAAGTACCTACCTGGTCTTGCAACAGGTGAGTTATTAGCAGCATATGCTTTAACTGAGCCAAGTTCTGGATCTGATGCATTAGGAGCAAAAGCTACAGCAAGATTAAATGAAGCTGGTACTCATTATGTATTAAATGGTGAAAAACAATGGATCACAAACGCTGGTTTTGCAGACGTATTCGTTGTGTATGCAAAAATTGATGGTGAACACTTCTCGGCTTTCATCGTTGAAAGAGAGTTTGAAGGAGTATCAACTGGTCCAGAAGAAAAGAAAATGGGCATAAAAGGATCTTCTACACGTACATTAATTTTAGAAGATGCTTTAGTTCCAAAAGAGAATTTACTAGGTGAAATTGGTAAAGGTCACGTCATTGCCTTCAACATCCTTAACGTTGGTCGTTATAAGCTTGGGGTAGGTTGTGTAGGTGGTGCTAAGCGTGTGCTTGAAATCTCTGTGAAATACGCAAACGAGCGTAAGCAGTTTAAGCAACCAATTTCTCAATTTCCTTTAATTCAAGAAAAGCTTGGAACAATGGCGGCAAAAACGTACGCAGCAGAAAGTTCAATCTACCGTACAGGTGGTTTAATTGAAGATAGCTTCAATGCATTATCAGATGAAGAGAAAAACGACGGCAAAGCAGTTGCGAAAGCAATCGCTGAATACGCAATCGAATGCTCTTTAAATAAAGTATTTGGTTCAGAAGCACTAGATTATGTGGTTGATGAAGGTGTTCAAATCCATGGTGGAAATGGCTTCATGGCTGAGTACGAAATCGAGGCTGCTTACCGTAATTCTCGTATTAACCGTATTTTTGAAGGAACAAACGAGATTAACCGCATGTTAGTCCCTGCAACAATTTTACGTAAAGCGATGAAAGGTGAGCTTCCATTCCTTGAAAAAGCTACTTCATTACAAGAAGAATTAATGATGATGATGCCTCAAGAAATTGGCGATGAGCCACTAGAGCAAGAAAAATATTTAGTGTCTATGGCTAAGAAGGTCTTTTTAATGGTAGCTGGAACAGGCGCTCAAAAGTTTGGTCCCGCACTACAAAAAGAGCAAGAAATCTTAGCAAAGGTTGCTGAACTAGCTAACGAAGTGTTTGCGATGGAATCAGTCGTTCTAAGAACTGAAAAAGCAATTGACCGTAACGGAGTTGATGCTAACAACCAAAAACTTCTGATGACGCGAGTATATTGCCAAGAAGCATTCAACCATATCGAAGCAACAGCAAAAGAATCATTAGTTGCTATGGAAGAGGGCGATACTCTACGTACGATGCTATCAATCCTGCGTAAGTTAACTCGTCACACACCAACAAACGTTGTAGCTCTAAAACGTGAAATTGCTCAAAAACTAATTGAAGCAGAACGTTACGTAGTTTAATCGACCTTACATTGTTTACAAATTTGGAGCCAAAGGCTCCAAAATATTAATAATCCTCCTTTCTAAAGAAAGGGCATTCTCCTCTCTACTAAACTCAAGTGAAAAAGTCCCATTATGGGGCTTTTTCGCTTTTTTATAGATTAAAAATTAAATACCCAATACGGGTATTTTTTTAAGTTTGGATCATAAATGTGCTTGTTTGGACTGTAAATCGTATAGTTTGGACAGTAAAGTTGTAAGTTTGGACTGTAAATTCCCTATTTTGGACTGTAACCTAATAATAACTTCAGAAGAAAATGAAAAGATTAAATTACCGAAAAGAGATTCCCCACATTAGAGTATGAACATCGGCTTTGGTTAGATAATAAGAACGTATAAATGATCAATTTTTACGAAAAGGGGTAGCGAAATGAAGGATCAAGAAAACGAAATAGTCTATGATGGTACACTAGAGCTCGACCGTTCATTTGTCAAAGAGTTTAATGGGATAGATGCAACTGTTCAACAAGGGATTCAAGAAGCTTGGAACTCCGGAATTAATGATAAAACATTAGAAAAACGAGCAGAAGATATGAAAGATCGAATGGATTCATAGTATGATGAAGGGGGGATGGGAATTGTCCTATTCCTTTTTTATTTGGCTGTTTTAGCAAAGTTTGTTTCTTTCGTAAAAATCCCAAAATCCGGCTTTTCACACAAAGTACTCAGAATTCACCACTAATTTAGTAAGTATCTCTTTTCTTACATAACTTAGTGTGTAATAAAGCATTTTTCTGATTATTTAAGGGTGAAAAAGCAAGCAACAGTTTTTTTGTGCGACGAGTAACCGCAGGAGCAAAGTTTACGAAAAGAGCCTTTCATTATGCGATAAAGGAGGAACATTGCGATGGCAATCACGTTTTATTCGTACCCTAAATGTGGGACATGCCGAAATGCTAAGAAATGGTTGGAAGCGAATGGGGTAGACTTTGAAGAGGTACATATTGTTGAGAACCCACCTACACATGAAGAAATTAAAAGCATGTATGAAACAAGCGGGTTAGAGTTAAAAAAATTCTTGAATACAAGTGGGCAAAAGTATCGTGAGTTAGGACTGAAAGATAAGATTAAGGTTGCTTCAGAGGAAGAGGTTATTGAATTGTTAAGCTCTGATGGCATGTTATTAAAAAGACCAATTGTTACAGATGGAAAAACAGTAACAGTAGGTTTTAAAGAAGAACAGTTTGAGCAAACTTGGAAATAGAAGTTTTTAATTTATTTCAAAAACATACAATTGAGAACTTTAAACTCTAAACTAATAAAGGTATAATAGAAACAGAAAGTTTTTCTACCATAATGTGGTTAATTAGAAGGTTGGAGGGAACAGAAATGAATATACCAAAAGAGTTAAGATACTCAGAAGAACATGAATGGGTAAAAGTTGAAGGAAACCAAGTACGTATCGGAATTACTGATTTCGCACAGTCAGAATTAGGTGATATCGTGTTTGTTGAACTTCCTGAAGTTGGAGATGAGATTCAAGCGGACGAGCCATTTGGTAGCGTTGAGTCTGTTAAAACTGTTTCTGAGCTTTACGCTCCTATTAGCGGTAAAGTAGTTGCTATCAACGATGGTTTAGATGATTCACCTGAATTAGTTAACGAATCTCCATATGAAAACGCATGGATGATTGTAATTGAGCCAAGTGATAATTCAGAATTAGAAAAATTAATGTCTGCTGAAGAATATGAAGCAATGATTAAACAAGATTAATACCAAAAGCTCTCGACCAGTCAATCGGCCGAGAGCTTTTATATTTTGCCTAATCCTTTAGGTTTTTCATTTTCCATTTTACATTCTACATGAGTTACCCACAAACAATTCACAATTCAAAATTGACAATTGACAATTCTCCTTTAACACCAACCCATATCGCAATCATCTACATACTTCTTCGTATACTCAGTCGTATCGTCTTCTTGTTTATAGATCTTATCATTTTTAAACTCAAAGCCTTCAGCCATTTCATAGTGATTCCCTTGATTCGTCAGGATGATCTGTCCAACTTTTCTTTCATCAAGGAAAAGACTCATTCGACTTCCTTCTTCTAGCTTGCCTTGGACTTTGCTTGTGATATCAATTTTCTTTTCCAATGGTTTCCCTCCTAGTCCCTTTTACTAATAGCGTACCCTAGATTTCTCGAATGTTTTAAGGTATTAAATGGGAGTAAAAAAATAGTTCAAAGTACTTTCAAATTTTCTGGAAATCGACTATTATATTTAGGGACGCGAAATATGTGCGAGAAGGAGTCAACCAAGTGGGCAAATTTTTCGGAGATTGGAATACCCAATATAAAGGCTACAACAGCAATGTACGATTATTCTTGCTGTCATCAATTTTGGGCCATATCGGTATGGGTATTTTCATGATCATCTATAATTATTATATTCGTGAGCTAGGTTTCGATGAACAAGTGAATGGTAAAGTGATTGCCATGACAGCTACAGCTCAAGCCATTATGCTTCTTCCAGCGGGGATTTTAAGTGATCGCATTGGAAGGAAAAAAGTGATTTTTATTGGAGGCTTGCTATCAGCGATTGTCTTCTTATCAAGGGCAATTTTTGTTGAAGAATCGCTCCTTTTAACAGCTGCTTTTCTAAGCGGTATTTTTATGGCATTCATTCAAGTATCAACAATTCCACTCCTAGCTGAGAATTCAAATGAAAAGCAAAGAGTGCATCTATTCAGCTTTAATTTTGCGATTATGATGGTCGCTAGTGTGATTGGGAATATGTTAGGCGGAAGTTTGAGTGATGGTCTCCAAACGTTTTTATCCTTGGATGGCGTTACAAGTATCCGAATAACATTAATCATTGGAGCTTTATTTTTCTTTTCCTCCCTCATTCCAATCGTGAAGATACGGGAGCGGAAAAAAACAGTTACTGAAGTGAAAGAACGAAAATCATATTTGCATCTTTTAAAAACCAATAAGGGTGTAAAAATTATCTTACTATTTGCTGTTGCTCAATTGATTATTGGCTTCGGTTCAGGCTTAGTAATTCCGTATTTAAATCTTTACTTCACGGACCGTTTTGAGGTTAGTAAGTCGCTAGTTGGGGTCATCTTATCATTAGGGCAAGCGATGACTGCAGTAGCGATGCTGATCGGCCCACTAGTCGTTTCTCGTTTTGGTGAAGTTCGGGCCGTAGTCATTCTACAGCTATCTTCAATTCCGTTTTTGCTACTGACAGCTTTTACAGAAAATTTGTTATTTGCTGTTTTAGGCTTTTTATTCCGCCAGGCATTAATGAATGCTGGAAACCCAATTCAAATGTCGCTAATGATGCGAAGTGTTGATGACTCGATGAAAGGGCTAGCTAACTCTGTTGGACAAATGGTGTTTAGCTTAGGTTGGGCAGTCATGGGACCAGTCTCAACGGGGATAGTTATGCTTTACGGTTCCTATTATGGATATGCATATGTATTTTCAATTACGGCCGCATTATATGTAATCGGCTCTGTTTACTTCTTCTTAGTATTTAGAAATGTTGATAAGCAAAAAGTAGAGGAAGTTTCAATTACTACGAAGCCTGCTGGGTAAAATTCGAATCACACAAGGATATTCACATTGCTGTAGCGAATACAGTCTATAGGAATCTCCTTGGGGGTATATAAAGATGAAACAAGTATTAGAGTTCTTTCAACGTAGATATAAAGACTCACATCACTTACACACTTTATTTAAGGAACGGCCGTTTACGATTGTATTTGAGGTTGAAACAGAACTTTATCCAGTCACAATTCAAGCAGAAACCATACAGCTTTTGAGACATACAAGTGAAGATGTAAAAATAGACGTTTTCATTCAAGGAAAAGAAGGTGCGCTTAGGAAACTTCTTCAGGGAGAGGAACGGCTACAATACTTGAAAAAGCTGGACGAAATTACTGTTCAAGGGACATACACATCTGTTTTAAAGGCAGAAACATTTTTGTACTTAAATTGCACTTCAAGCAGTTAAAAATTGCCAAAATAAATTTTTATAATAATAATTGACAGTATTTAAACACCCGTGGTAATATTTGATCTGTTGAAAAAATATTTGAAAATAATTTAATATCTCTTATCAAGAGAGGTGGAGGGACTGGCCCGATGAAACCCGGCAACCGCTAAGTGATTATACTTAGGACTGGTGCCAATTCCTGCAGAGCTTGGGCTTTGGAAGATGAGATGGATGAACCTATCTATTAAACCTTTCTGTGCTACTGTGCAGAAAGGTTTTTCTATATGTTAAGTGTCCGCCTGAAATGGAATTTCTAGTAGAAATGTCCACGAAAGGTGCCTGGCACCCTTGACATTTTAACGCGTTAATCTAAGTAAACCGATGTGAATAATACCTATAAAACAATAAAGGGGTGAACCTTGTGATAACATTAAGCTCGTTAAAGAAAGTGTTTCAAACGAAAGATGGTCAGGTAACAGCCGTTGACAATATTAACTTAACAATTAATAAAGGTGAGATCTATGGCATTATTGGTTATTCGGGTGCAGGCAAAAGTACGCTAATCCGAACACTTAACATGTTAGAGCGACCAACTTCAGGAACGGTAGAAGTTGCAGGCAAAAATTTATCTGCGCTTAGTAAAAAAGATTTAAGATTAGCTCGCCAAGAAATCAGCATGATCTTTCAACATTTCAATTTGCTTTGGTCAAGGACGGTTCGTGAAAATATATCCTTTCCCCTTGAAATTGCTGGTGTACCAAAAGAAAAACGAAAAGAGCGAGTAGAAGAATTAGTTAAGCTTGTTGGATTGGAAGGTAGAGGAGAGTCATATCCTTCCCAACTAAGTGGTGGTCAAAAGCAGCGTGTCGGTATTGCCAGAGCGTTAGCTAACAATCCGAAAGTATTATTGTGTGACGAAGCCACATCTGCGCTCGATCCAAAGACGACAGACTCAATTTTAGATCTTCTTGTTGATATTAATGAGAAATTTGGCCTAACAATCGTTTTAATTACACATGAAATGCATGTAATCCGAAAAATTTGTCACAGAGTTGCTGTGATGGAAAACGGGAAAGTCGTTGAGGAAGGACCTGTACTTGATGTGTTCCGTCAGCCTACGCAAGAAATGACAAAAGAATTTGTTAAGCAAGTTACAGAACCAGAAGAAACAAAAGAGACGGTGAAACATCTTCTAGAACAAACAAAGACTGGTAAGGTCGTTCAACTAACGTTTGTTGGTGGCGATGCGGAGAAACCGTTAATCTCGCAAATGATCCGTTCTTTCAATATTGATATTAATATACTACAAGGGAAGATTTCACAAACACAAAATGGGCCTTACGGTGCGTTGTTCGTTCATGTCGATGGCGAGGCGAGTGAAGTAGATCGTGCGATTCAATTTGTGAAAGATAAGCAAGTAAAGGTGGAGGTGATTGGTCATGATTAACGAGTTACTTCCTAATGTGAAATGGGATCTAGTTTGGGATGCCACGAAACAAACTTTATATATGACTTCCATATCAGTAGCAGTGACGTTGGTTTTAGGAATTATTTTAGGTTTGGTGCTTTACTTAACAGACAAAGGGAACCTTTGGGAAAATAAAATGATCCATGCATTAACAGCAGCAATCGTTAATGTTTTTAGATCAATTCCGTTTATCATCTTAATTATCTTATTAATCCCTGTCACGAAAGTTCTTGTTGGAACGATGCTAGGGGCTAAGGCAGCATTGCCAGCACTTATCATTGGTGCGGCACCATTTTATGCGAGAATGGTAGAAATTGCACTGAGAGAAATTGATAAGGGTGTAGTTGAAGCGGCTCAGTCAATGGGAGCAAATCATTTTCAAATCATCTATAAGGTTTTAATTCCAGAATCGCTCCCTGCGTTAATTTCCGGTATTACGGTTACTGCGATTGCGCTTGTATCTTTTACAGCTATGGCAGGTGTCGTGGGAGCTGGTGGACTTGGTGACTTAGCATTCCTCGATGGGTTTCAACGTAGTCGTAACGATGTAACATTTGTAGCAACAATCGTAATTTTACTGATCGTCTTTGTCCTTCAATCGATAGGGGACTTTTTCAAACACGCAACAGACAAACGTTAATGAATTTCTTTTCTCATTTGGGAAAGAAGTAAACTATAAAAAAACAAAAGAAAAGGGGTACTATATAACATGAAAAAGTTAGCAGGAATTTTAAGTGCAGCATTTCTATCACTTGCATTAGTTGCTTGTGGTACAGCAGAAGAACAACCAGCTGAGCAAACACAAACAGCAGGGGAAGCAACAGGAGAAGTTGTAAAATTAGTAATCGGTGCATCAAATGTGCCACACGCTGAAGTTCTAGAGGCAGCGGCGCCAATTTTACTAGAAGAGGGAATTGAGATTGAAGTTGTACGTTTCCAAGATTATGTGTTACCAAACCAAGCGTTAGCAGGCAATGAGTTAGATGCAAACTATTTCCAACACATTCCTTATTTAACAAGACAAAACGAAGAGCATGGGTATGGTTTTGTGAATGCTGGTGGAATTCACATTGAACCAATCGGTGTTTACTCACAAAAGTGGGGTAGTCTAGAAGAGCTTCCAGAAGGTGCAGAAATTCTTATGAGTAGTGCTGTGCCGGACCATGGTCGTATCTTAGCAATGTTAGAAGAAAAGGGATTAGTTACGTTAGCTGAAGGTGTAGGAATTAATGCTACGCTAGAAGATATCATTGAAAATCCAAAGAACTTTAAGTTTAGTGCGCGTTTTGAAGCTTCATTATTACCCACAGCTTACTTAAACGGCGAAGGTGATGCAGTATTAATTAACTCAAATTTTGCACTAGGTGCTGGTATTTCTCCTGGTAAAGACTCAATCGCGCTTGAGTCAGCAGATGTAACAAACCCTTACGTGAACGTAATTGCAGTCCGCGCTGGTGATGAAAATCGTCCTGAAATTCAAAAGTTAGTTGAAGTGTTACAATCAGAAGTGATCCGTAATTTCATCTTAGAAAATTGGGGCGGCGACGTAGTACCTGCTTCTAAATAATAAGGAACAAAAAGCGAGGAAGTTAACCAATATGGCTAACTTCCTTTTTCTTAATTACGGCAGTTTAGTGAAGATTTCCTAGTTTACCTTGCAAGTGAATTTCTATAATTTACAATTAACAAGAGACATACTTTACATTGGAAGGAAGTTTTCTTGATGCCAGAGGAAACAAGACGGAGGATTTTGGAAGCTGCGATGAGTTTAATGAGTATAAAAGGTTATACTGCGACAACCACAAAGGAAATAGCTCAAGTAGCAGGAATTGCAGAGATAACTTTATTCAGAAAGTATCATTCCAAACAAGAAATACTCGATAATTTAATTGAAACCTACACATCTTCGTTTAAACATAGATTATTTTCAGATAATGCTTTGGTCTATGACCTTGAAATAGATCTTGCTAACGTAAGTAGAATATATCAAACCTTCATGGAAGAAAACCAAAGAATTGTTCTATTAGCTTACAAGGAAAGTGGTATTCATGATGAGATTTCTGAACGGCTAACGGCAAATCCTAGGCTTATGAAAGAATATCTCGTTGGGTATCTAGAGGAAATGAAAAGAAGGGAAGAAATAAACAATCTAGACATTGATCTAACTGTTATGAGCTTTATGTGGATGAATTTAGGTTACTTTTCTTCAAAATTTATTTCAGTTAAAAAAGTGGCGATTGTTCCATTAGATACCTTTATTGAACATAGTGTAAAAGTTTTTGCAAAAGGGTTAAAAAATCCCAACTAATGCATTCATAAATCACATCCTGGAAACTCATACTATCATTGTTAACTAACCGAAAGGGGTAATTGATGATGGATGAAATGATGAATACTGGTTCGTATGAAGAGATCCTTCACGACTATAAGTTGGGTTTAGGCCATTTCACAGAAAAAATGCCGCATATCGCAAGAAAGTTTAATGCTTTTACGGAAGCTTGTTTTGAGGAAGGGAAGTTATCTCAAAAAGAAAAGCAATTAATCGCCTTAGGAATAAGTGTTTATTCTCAGGATGAATATTGTATTATTTATCATACAAAAGGCTGTATTGACCAAGGTTGTACTGAGGAAGAGATTTGGGAAGCTATTGGTGTAACAGGGGCGTTTGGTGGAGGCGCTGCAATAAGCCAAGCGGTAACGCTAGTACAAGATTGTATGGAAGAATTTAGTCAATCGATTAATTAAATTACGTTGCAAGAGAATTGGCTCAAGTTTAGCTAATTCTCTTTTTTTATCCTAATACTTTTAAATGTTCTTATTGACATTGTAAAAAAAAGGGAGTAAGATAGTCTCTGTCAACTAACTGTATTACTACTCATAGTACACGCAATACAATTTTTGCAGAAACTGTAACCTTTACCTAGGCTCGAACGTCAATAAAATATATCAAACATAAAGGAGTATTAGTATGTTTAAAAAGCTAGTTACAAATCATTTTCCACTTTTATATTTACTATCCATCCCTTTGTTACACACAATTTATGATTACTTAAATAAGAACCATACAGAAGCAACAAATATTATGACAACCATCGATAAACAAATTCCTTTTATACCTGAATTTATTATTCCATATATCGGTTGGTATTTTTTTATGTTTTTTTACTTAATCTATTTCTATCAAAAAGATAGAAAAATATATTACGAGAGTTTAATTGCTACAAATGTGGGGATGGTCGTATGTTATCTGTTTTATTTCTTTTTCCAAACAACCTTTCCAAGACCAGTGGTAACAGGAAATGAGTTCCATATTAATTTAGTCCGATTTATCTATTCCAATGATCAGCCTTATAATTGTTTTCCGAGTATTCATGTTCTTACAACGTTTATCATCATGTACGGAATGTACCGAAGTGAGATTCATAGTTTTTTTAATCGATATTTTGTCTACGTCTTTGGCTTATTAATCATATTATCAACAGTCTTTGTTAAGCAACACTCTATTTTGGACGGTATTGCCTCTATAATCCTAGTGATCTCGAGTTTTGCAATTATTAGTAGGTTAGAATTGGCATCATTACTAATAATGAAGGAAAAAGTTTTAAAGCCAGCTTTGTACTATAAACAACACTCACATCACTAATAACCTTGAAATAGCTAGGAAAAGTGAGGGATTTTCCACATCTTATCGTTGAGAACGTGAGATCGCTGCTAAGGGAAACAGAGTCAACTATATAGCGCTAGAGACCTTTTGTTCAGATAAAGTGGTTATGTTACGATAAGACCGTAGTAAAAATGAGAAAGGGTTGATTTATTATCCATCAAATCGAGGTAGACCATACGAATGAAATGGAAAAAGCAATGCGCCAATCACATGGAATAGGTTATGCTGATTACAATCGAAAATTAGAAAATCGTCTCCGTGTTGAAAGAAGGCGAGAACAAGACCATAAAGAGTCAATGCAAATGGTATCGAATATTAGAATGAATATGAAACATTTATAGATACGAAAAGTATGCCAGAGCAGATTTCTGGCATACTTTTTATGTTCTTCTATACATGGGTATTTTTTTAGAGTTATTACAATTGATAGGAGTTTTCAATTAGAAATTTTCTTCATGAAATTGGTTAAAAACTCTAGACTTTTCTCAATTAATGCTTGATAATTGATTATTAGTTGGGGTTATCTAATTGAGAATTAAAAGTTCAACTCAAACTAGAGTGACATATATTTCAAACCGTGTACATGTTTTTAGGGGCAATAAGCAAACTAGGGATTGATACTATATAAAAATAGGAGGATTTCAAGTGAGATTTTAAGCAAAATGGACTTTCTATACATAGTAGTTTAAAAAGTATCGAAATAAAAGTCGTCAAACTTGAAGTGGAATTCTATTTGTTATAAGATTGTAATGAGAATAGATTGAGAATATAGGTTTAAAAATTTATATCGTAAATCTTAACATCGTTTAATGGAGGGAAAAAACAATGACAGCAACAAACTTAACAGTGAAAGACCTTCGTGTTGCTATTGAAGGGAAAGAAATCTTAAAAGGTTTTAACATTGAGGTTAAAGGTGGGGAAATCCACGCAATCATGGGACCTAATGGAACAGGTAAATCTACACTTGCTTCTGCGTTAATGGGACACCCGAAATATGAGGTGACCGGTGGAGAGGCTTCATTAAACGGTAAAGACCTTTTAGAGATGGAAGTAGATGAAAGAGCACGTGAAGGTTTATTCTTAGCGATGCAATATCCAAGTGAAATTTCAGGGATTACAACTGCTGATTTTTTACGTTCAGCTATTAACGCAAAACGCGGTGAAGGAAATGAAATTTCATTAATGAAATTCATCCGTCAATTAGATGAAAAAATGAAAGTGTTAGAAATGGATGAAGAGTATTCTCAACGTTACTTAAACGAAGGCTTCTCTGGTGGAGAGAAGAAACGTAATGAAATCCTTCAATTATTAATGACTGAACCGAAAATCGCAATTTTAGATGAGATCGATTCAGGTTTAGACATCGATGCACTTAAAGTTGTATCTAATGGCGTAAATGCAATGCGTGGTTCTGAGTTTGGCTGTCTAATCATCACTCACTATCAACGTCTATTAAATTACATCACTCCAGACTTTGTGCACGTAATGATGCAAGGTCGTATTGTGAAATCGGGTGGTCCTGAGTTAGCTCACCGTTTAGAAGCTGAAGGATATGACTGGATTAAAGAAGAGTTAGGAATTGAAGACGAAACTGTAGGGCAAGAAGCATAATTGGTCATTTAGAGGAGGTAAGAAAATGTCAGTGGATACGCAACTACAATTTGATCGTGAGTACGTAACCAACTTCTCAAAAGACGCCAATGAGCCTGAATGGTTCCTAAATCAACGCCTTTCGTCTTTAGAGCTAGTTGGAACAAAAGAATTACCAAAACCTGATAAAACAAAAATTGATAATTGGAACTTTAGCCAATTTTCTCATACAGTAACAGCA
Source organism: Anaerobacillus alkaliphilus (assembly GCF_004116265.1). Lineage (NCBI taxonomy): Bacteria > Bacillati > Bacillota > Bacilli > Caryophanales > Bacillaceae > Anaerobacillus > Anaerobacillus alkaliphilus. The sequence continues at coordinate 215,988 of NZ_QOUX01000032.1, forward strand.
GTAGGAACAGAGCTTCCTGAGCAAGTGAAAGGGCTTATGTCAGAAGATGATACGCAAAACGTCCTTGCTTTAAGGAACGGTCAACTTGCTCACTCAAAGCTATCAGCTCAATTAGAAGAACAAGGTGTTGTTTTTACTGATTTTGCTACTGCTTTAAAAGAGCATAGTGATTTAGTTCAAAAGTATTTTATGAAAGAAGCTGTCACGCAGGACGAAAATCGTTTAACAGCTCTTCATGCAGCATTACTTAATGGTGGGACGTTTATTTATGTTCCGAAAAACGTTGAAGTAGAGCTACCTCTTCAAGCAATTTATTCAATTGGTGGCGGTGCTGGGTTATTCAACCACGTACTAATCGTTGCAGATGAAAACAGTACAGTAACATATGTTGAGAACTATGTTTCTGAAGACAATGAAACAGCAGTTGCTAACATCATTGCTGAAGTTTACGCACTACAAGGTTCAACAGTTTCTTTTGGTGCAGTTGATAATTTTGCTACTGGTGTAACTACGTATGTTGTACGTCGTGGACATACTGAAAGAGATGCGAAAATCTTATGGGCACTTGGGCAGTTTAATGACGGTAACACTGTTTCAGAAAACAAAACATTCTTAGTTGGTGAAGGTTCGTTCACTGATAAGAAGACGGTAACGATCGGAACAGGTGAACAACGTCAAAACTTTACATCACATGTTGTTCATTATGGTAAACATACTGAAGGTTTAATTTTAACTCACGCTGTTATGAAAGATAGTGCTACCTCAATCTTTAACGGTATTTCTAAAATTGAGCATGGTGCTTCAAAGTCAAATGGAGTGCAAACAGAACGCGTCTTAATGCTAAGCGAAAAAGCGCGTGGTGATGCAAATCCAATCCTATTAATTGATGAAGATGATGTAACTGCAGGTCACGCAGCGAGTGTTGGCCGCATTGATCCACTGCAAATGTTCTATTTAATGAGCCGTGGGATACCGAAGAAAGAAGCAGAACGCCTTGTTATACATGGCTTCTTAGCGCCAGTCGTGAAAGAAATGCCTGTTGACGCTGTAAAAACGCGTTTAATCGAGGTTATAGAAAGGAAAGTTAACTAATGAATGTTAAAGAAGTCCGTAAAATGTTCCCAATCCTTGACCAACAGGTAAATGGCAACCCCCTTGTCTATCTTGATAGTGCTGCGACATCGCAAAAACCTATTCAAGTCATTGAAAAGTTAAATGAGTATTATCGTAAATACAATTCTAATGTTCACCGAGGTGTGCATACACTAGGAACATTAGCAACTGATGGATATGAAGGTGCGAGGGAGAAAGTTCGGAAGTTTATTAATGCAAAGTCAACGGAAGAAATTATTTTCACAAGAGGAACAACGACAGCACTTAATCTTGTTGCGTCAAGTTACGGACGGGCGAATGTAGGCCCTGGTGATGAAATTGTTATTACACCAATGGAACACCATTCAAACATCATTCCTTGGCAGCAAGTTGCGAAAGCTACAGGAGCAACTCTAAAATATATTCCTTTACAACAAGATGGTACGATTGATTTAGCTGATGTTGAAAACACAGTGACAGAAAATACGAAGATCGTATCAGTAATGCAAGTGTCTAATGTACTTGGGTGTATTAATCCAATTAAAGAGATTGCTGCAATTGCCCATCGAAATGGAGCAGTTATGGTCGTTGATGGTGCTCAAAGTACTCCGCATATGAAGATTGATGTGCAAGATCTAGACTGTGATTTCTTTGCATTATCTGCTCATAAAATGTGTGGACCAACTGGCATCGGTGCTCTTTATGGAAAGAAAGCACTACTAAACAAAATGGACCCAATTGAATTTGGTGGTGAAATGATTGACTTCGTTGGTCTGCAAGAATCAACGTGGAAAGAGCTTCCTTGGAAATTCGAAGGAGGTACACCAATTATCGCTGGTGCCATCGGCTTAGGAGCAGCGATCGATTTTCTTGAAGAAATTGGCTTAGAGAATATCGAGAAGCATGAGCATACACTAGCACAATATGCCCTTCATCGTCTAAGTGAAGTGGAAGGCGTAACGGTCTATGGCCCGCAAAAACGCGCTGGACTTGTTACATTTAATTGCGATGATGTCCATCCTCATGACGTTGCAACAGTGCTAGACTCTGAAGGGATCGCAGTAAGAGCAGGTCATCATTGTGCTCAGCCTTTGATGAAGTGGTTGGATGTAACAGCTACTGCTAGAGCAAGCTTTTACCTTTACAACACAGAAGAGGAAATCGATGCTTTTGTAAAAGCATTAATAAAAACAAAGGAGTACTTCGGCAATGTCTTTAGGTAATAATTTAGATACTCTTTATCGTCAAGTGATTATGGATCATTATAAAAACCCTCGTAATCGAGGTGAGCTTGAAGGGGATTCATTAACTGTTAATATGAATAACCCAACATGTGGTGACCGTATTCAACTACAGATGAAGGTTGAAGACGGAAAGATTGCCGATGCCAAGTTTATTGGTGAAGGCTGTTCGATTAGCCTTTCATCAGCATCGATGATGACTCAGGCTGTAAAAGGGAAATCTGTAGAAGATGCTTTAGCATTGTCAGAGATCTTTTCTAATATTTTGCTCGGTAAAGACTATGATGAAGATCGCTTTGATCTCGGTGATATAGAAGCTCTTCAGGGAGTAGCTAAGTTTCCAGCACGTATTAAATGTGCGACTCTTGCCTGGAAGGCAATGGAGAAGGGCTTGAACTCTGAGGAGTAATTAAGAATTAGGAATTAAGAATTGTGAATTATGAATTGAAAAACCTAAAGTGTTTAGGATGATATTTGATTGCTGGACAACAATAATTTCCTCATATTGAAGGAATTTTGTTAGCAAGAAATTATAAGGAGGGTTTTAAAGTGGCGAAAAAAATGCCTGATATCGGTGAATATAAATATGGCTTTCACGATAAAGACGTATCTATCTTCCGTTCTGCAAAAGGCTTAACGAAGGAAATCGTTGAGGAAATTTCAAGAATGAAAAAAGAGCCAGAATGGATGCTTGACTTCCGTCTTAAGTCATTAGAACAATTTTACAAAATGCCAATGCCTTTATGGGGTGGCGACTTAGCAGACTTACACTTTGATGATATTACGTATTATGTAAAACCTTCTGAGAAATCAGAAAAATCTTGGGATGAAGTTCCTGAAGAAATCAAAAATACGTTTGATAAACTTGGTATCCCTGAAGCAGAGCAAAAGTATTTAGCTGGGGTTTCAGCTCAGTATGAGTCTGAGGTTGTTTACCACAATATGCAACAAGATTTAACGGACTTAGGAGTTATTTTTAAAGATACCGATTCAGCACTACGTGAAGATGAAGAAATCTTTAAAAAGTACTTCGGAACAGTTATCCCTCCGGCGGATAATAAGTTCGCGGCGTTAAATTCAGCAGTATGGTCAGGTGGTTCATTTATCTATGTTCCAAAAGGAGTAAAATGTGAAACACCACTTCAAGCATACTTCCGTATTAACTCTGAAAATATGGGGCAGTTTGAAAGAACGTTAATCATTGCAGATGAAGATAGCTCAGTTCATTATGTAGAAGGTTGTACTGCACCTGTGTATTCTACAAACTCACTTCATAGTGCGGTAGTTGAAATCATCATTAATAAAAACGCATATTGCCGATATACAACGATCCAAAACTGGGCACCAAACATCTTCAACCTAGTTACAAAACGTGCGGTTGCTTATGAACATGCAACAATGGAGTGGGTTGACGGTAACATTGGTTCTAAGTTAACAATGAAATATCCTGCTGTTGTTATGAAAGGTGAGGGCGCGAAAGGAACAATTCTTTCAATCGCTATCGCTGGTAAAGGACAACACCAAGATGCAGGAGCAAAAGTTCATCACTTAGCGCCAAACTGTTCATCTACAATCGTTTCGAAGTCGATCTCTAAACAAGGCGGTAAAGTAACATACCGTGGAATTTGTCACTTCGGTCGTAAATCAGAAGGTTCTAAATCGAAAATTGAGTGTGATACACTAATCATGGATAACGAGTCTACATCTGATACAATTCCGTACAACGAAATTCTTAACAACAACATTACGTTAGAGCATGAGGCTACGGTATCAAAAGTATCAGAAGACCAATTATTCTACTTAATGAGCCGTGGTATTTCAGAGCAAGAAGCTACTGAAATGATCGTAATGGGCTTCATTGAGCCATTTACAAAAGAATTACCAATGGAATATGCAGTAGAGATGAACCGCCTAATCAAGTTCGAGATGGAAGGTTCAATCGGATAATAACAAAAAACGAGCCCTCGGGCTCGTTTTTTTTATTCATAGGCTCTTTTCGTAAACATTGTGGTTATTCGAACACAATAAATTGTCTTTAATTAGTGGTTTGTTACGTATTCAATGCAGAGGTTAGAAAAGATGCCCGCTAAACTTAGTGCAATGCCTATGCGACTTATTTTGAAAAGCAATAAACTTTGCGAAAACAGCCTATTAAATTAACAACCAAACTACTACCAAGGGCGTCTCGGTGGACGTGGAAATGGCGGTCTTGGATATGGTGGATAGAATGGCGGATAAAATGGTGGATACGGGTAAGGCGGGAATGGTGGATAATAAGGTGGATAAAATGGCGGTCTCCATGGATACCAAGGATACATAAAAGCACCTCCCTCATTAAAATTACTATATATTATTCAAGATAGTTACTATTGAGCCTTCTATCGAATAAAAAGGCTATTGTAGTAGAAAATTCAGTTTTATGTCCTAATTATTAAATATTTTAAAACATTTTATATTTTTTACTATCTAAATAGGGGAAACTCTTTCGTTTGTCGAAACAGTAGATAAGGGGGGAGTAGTTTGGATATTATGATAGATCAACTATTACTTTATCTTGGCATTGCACTAGTAAAATTGGTCATTGTCGCTGCAATTATTTATTTTCTCAGATCTCGAAAAAAGTAAGAAGCTTTAATTTTTACAGGTAAGATTCTAGATTTTACATTCTGATATGCATCGTTCATAATAAAAACATACTTATTCACACTAGAAAGTTGGGCATATGAATGGAATGGATTATCTTAATGGTAATTGGGCTAATCGCTGGTACATTAGGAAGTTTAATGGGCTTAGGCGGTGGCATTATCGTTGTTCCTGCTTTGATGATATTAAGTAGCTATTTAGCTATATTGGCTGGTATAACTCCACAAGTAGCTGTTGGTACATCGCTGTTAATTATGATTTTTACGGGACTGTCATCAACATTAACATATTTGAAACAAAAAACAGTAGATTTACGTAGTGGAATGCTTTTTTTCTGTGGTAGTGGACCGGGTGCTTTGTTAGGAGTCTATTTAAACAATGGAATTGATGCAAGACTTTTTTTAATTATATTTGGGTCATTTATTATTTTTATATCCTTTGTACTAATTATTAGAAAGAAACTAAAGCCAATTAAGCCAAGCAAACATGGAATTACACGTGAATATATAAACGTGAACGGCGATAAAATCGAATATGGATATCATCCACTGTTAGCCTTGTCGATCGCATTTTTTGTCGGGATGTGTTCAGGTTTATTTGGTATTGGTGGTGGCTCGATTATGGTTCCTGCCATGATCCTAATTTTTGGCTTTCCACCTCACCGCGCAGTTGCTACTTCCATGTTTATGATTTTTTTATCTGCAATTTTGAGTTCGATGACCCATATTAGTCTAGGAAACGTCGATTGGTTATATGCCTTAGCCTTAGTTCCAGGAGCATGGGTTGGCGGTATACTAGGAGCGAAAATTAACCAAAGACTAGAAAGCGATACAGTAGTCAATTTACTACGACTGTTCCTCATTCTTATTGGTATTCGACTGATTTATCAAGGACTGTTCTAAAATTTACAATGCAAAATGAAGATTTGTTCATTCTACATTCTACATTCCAAGGGGTGATTCCATGGGTACTCATAACATTGAGATTTTCTTTACAAATGATTTACATAGTCATTTAGAACAATGGCCGAAAATTATCACATTGTTAAATGGGGAACGAAACTACTTCAAAGAAAAAGGCCACGATGTCTTCATATTTGATATCGGTGACCACGTTGATCGTTTTCATCCCCTTTCGGAAGCCTCCATGGGAAAAGCAAACGTGCTGTTAATGAATGAAGTAGGTTATGACAGTGCGACGATTGGCAACAATGAGGGGATAACTCTGCCAAAGGAGGAGTTGTGCCAACTTTACACCGAGGCACAATTTCCAGTAGTTGTGGCAAACCTCTTTGAATTAAATGGGCAGCGACCAACTTGGGTGAAGCCGTATCAAATACTTCAAGTGAATAGTGGACTGAGGATAGGTGTTATCGGGCTAACGATGCCATATCGACCATTTTATGAAGCGTTAGGATGGGAGATTGAAGATCCATATAAAATCTTACCAACACTTGTAAAAGAAGTGAAACAACAAGCCGACCTTGTTATATTACTTTCTCATTTAGGGTTAAATTTTGATGAGGATATCGCCAATCAAGTTGATGGAATTGATATCATATTAGGCGGACATACTCATCATGTGTTAGAAAATGGATTACTTATAAAAGATACCATTATTCATCAAGCAGGAAAGTTTGGTACTTATGTAGGCCAGCTTTCATTTTCGTATGAGCCCAGTAGAGAAAAGATAACTGATTTTAAAGCTAGATGTATAGAGGTGAGTAACTTTCCTCCATGTCTAGAAACAGTTCAATACATGAAAGATTTAGCTTCCGAGCAACATTCTGTTCTTGATACAAAGGTGGGTATCATTGAAAGTCCATTAAACATCTCATGGGAAAAACCGAGTTCCTTTGCGAGCCTTTTAGCAAGTGCTATAAAACAATGGTGTGGTGGGGAAATAGGTATGATTAATTCAGGGCTCCTACTAGAGGATCTACATGAAGGTGTAGTGACAAAAGGAGATTTACATCGTGTTTGTCCACACCCTATAAATCCCTGTAAAGTAGAACTTTCAGGGAAGGTCCTAAAAGAAGTAATCTTACACTCTCTATCAAAGGACATGATCTATAAAAAAGTTAGAGGCTTTGGCTTTCGTGGAGAAGTTATGGGAATTATGGTCTTTGACGGTGTCACATATGAACAAAATTCTCTAGCAGATGGTCTAAGTCATATTTTTAACATTAGGGTTAATGGGAGAGAAATAGACTATAGGCGTACGTATCAGGTTGCTACATTAGATATGTTTACCTTTGGACACTTATATCCGTCCATCGCAGCAGCGAAAGTAAAAAAGTATTATATGCCTGAATTACTTCGAGATATCTTGGCGTGGAAACTTAAGGATAATAATGAATTGTGAATTATGAATTATGAATTACGAATTATGAATTATGAATTATGAATGATGAATTTTAATCGGGAAATTCAGCATGCGAAATTGGGTTAGCATCATGCACTTTTTTAGCTGTTTTTCATACTTCTATAGAGAGGACATTAGACTAACGTTGTTCTCACTAGATAGAAACAAGAACGAAAGTAGGTTCTAGCGTAGTGTCAGGAACTTTACAATCTTTCTTAATAGGAGTGTGGAAGATGCTGGAAATGTCACCAATTATTATTGACGGTCACCAATTTACTGCAGTTCAAATGAAATTACCAAAGACGAACTTCATGGCGGTGACTAACGACAAAGGTTATATCATGTGCGGTGCGTTAGACGTAGCGCTTTTTAATAGCAATGAGAAGCTTAGAGAAAGAAAGATCATTGCGGGTAGAGCGGTAGGGGTAAGAACAATTGATCAATTAATTGATGCCCCGTTAGAGTCAGTTACATTAGCGGCAGAAGAATTAGGAATTACTGTTGGGATGACTGGACGCGAAGCACTATTAAAAATGGTATAACGATAATTTGCCAATCTGATTTTTTCAGGTTGGCTATTTTGTCCTATAAAATGAACACTTATTGATTATCATCTAGTACTTTTGTCATTTGTTGTCGGAATGTCTGCGAAATTTGGCGAAATTTAAACACAATAACTAGATTTTTGTTTATAATAACATCAATAGATAGTATACTTAGATTTAATTTGCTTTCTTTAAATTGCTAAGTCTTAGAGTAGGGGAAATTATATGAGGTTAGTCACAACAAAATCATTAAAGGAAAATGATACTTTATGCAGGCCGGTATATCATGAAAATGGTAACGTGCTTATTCAAGCCGATATACCGTTATCTCAAAGAATTATCAATAGATTAATTAAATTAGGGATAGGGTACGTATACATTAATGATGAAATAACTAGTGACATTGTCGTAAAAAATGTTGTCTCTGAAGAAACACGATTAGAGGCCATTCAGACAATAAAGAAGGAATTTGCAGAAATTTCTAATCACTATGTTATTAATAAATCAATAAATACCATTCACCTAAGTAAAACTTTCACAAAACTCGTTCATAAAATTTTAGCAGATATTAAAACCGCTGATGATGTGATTTCAATATTGTCTGATGTATTTTGCTATGATTCCTATATTTTTACCCACTCTTTAAATGTAACGATTTATACAATTGGACTAGCTAAGGAAATGAAATTCACTGAAAAACAACTGTTTGAAATAGGTTTAGGAGCAATATTACATGATGTCGGTAAGATTATGGTACCTAAGGATATTTTAGAGAAAAACAGTAGATTAACGGCTGAAGAGTTTGCGATCATTAAACAACATTCAAGAGCAGGATTTGATTTGCTTCGTAATACACCGAATATTTCTCTCATTACGGCCCATTGTGCATTTCAACACCATGAACGTTTAAATGGCTCTGGATATCCACAAGGAATTAGTGGAGATCAAATCCACCGTTATGCCAAGATCTTAGCTGTTGCGGATGTATTTGATGCTTGTACCTCAAACCGCATTTATCGGAAAGCAATGCTTCCTCACGAAGCGTTGGAAATTTTGTATGCGGGTGCTGGAACGCTATTTGATAAAGAAATCGTGGAAATGTTTAGTAGAACAGTAGCTATTTACCCAACTGGTTTAACCGTCTATTTGAATGATGGGAGAAAAGGTGTAGTGTCGAAGCAGAATAAGTTTTTTAGTATGAGACCAATTATTCGGGTTTTTGAGCATGCAGGCCTAAGGGTAGAACCATATGAAATTGATTTACTTAAAGACCGTCACATAGCAATTATTGAATGTGAAGCACGCTTAGGAGTTGAACAATAGAGGATTACGAATGTAGAATGGTTATTAGAGTGTTTAGAAATCTAATACCGTTCTACATTTCTTATTTTAATTAGGGAAAGGATGCTTTTGATGGATCGACAGTATTTAAACTTATGTCAACATATCCTGGAAAATGGATCAGTGAAAACAGACCGTACAGGAACAGGAACAATTAGTGTTTTTGGTTATCAAATGCGAACAAGTTTAGCTGAAGGTTTTCCATTATTAACGACCAAAAAGCTTTCTTTGAAAGCAATTATTCACGAGCTACTGTGGTTTTTAAAGGGTGATACGAATATTAGCTACCTAAAAGAACACAATGTGAGAATATGGAATGAATGGGCAGATGAAAATGGTGATCTCGGCCCTGTTTATGGCAAGCAATGGCGCTCATGGACAGCACCAAATGGTCAAACGATTGATCAAATTTCTAGTGTTATTGAAGAGATCAAACGAAATCCTGACTCAAGAAGATTAATTGTGAATGCCTGGAACGTAGGTGAACTAAAAGACATGGCTTTAGCTCCTTGTCATTGTATGTTTCAATTTTACGTGAATGATGGGAAGTTATCTTGTCAGCTTTATCAAAGAAGTGCTGATGTGTTCCTTGGAGTTCCGTTTAACATAGCTTCTTATGCGTTACTTACGATGATGATTGCTCAGGTATGTGATCTAGAGCCAGGTGAGTTTGTTCACACTTTTGGTGATGTACATATCTATTCTAACCATGTGGAACAAGTAAAGCTACAGATGACTCGTGAACCTAAGCCATTACCAAAAATGAAGTTAAACTCTAATGTGACTTCTGTATTTGATTTCACTTACGAGGATTTTGAATTGGTCGATTACGATGCACATCCTCACATAAAAGGGCAGGTATCAGTATGATTTCACTGATTGTTGCCGCAGGGGAAAATAACGTGATAGGCTCAGACAACGTCATGCCTTGGCATTTACCAGCTGACCTAGCCTACTTTAAAAAGACAACAACTGGGCATGCGGTTGTGATGGGGAGAAAAACGTTTGAGTCAATAGGTAAGCCACTACCTAATCGAAAAAATATTATCCTGACTCGAGATCAACAGTTTGAGGTTGAAGGATGTGACGTCATTCATTCAGTTGAAGAAGTATTTGACTTTGAAAAAGGTCAGGAACTCTTTATCATTGGGGGAGCAGAGGTTTATCGTCAATTATTACCTCATGCAAACAAAGTCTACTTAACACGTATTCATAAAAGTTTTGAAGGTGATGCCTTTTTTCCAGAGCTTAATGATGGATGGCAATTAGTTTCAACTGAAAAGCATGAAGCTGATGAAAAAAATCCGTATCAGTATGAGTTTCAAATATATGAAAAAAGGTAGTCTCATAAAGATTATTATTTTGTCCCTCTTTGCATACACATGAAGTATGTGAAGGGGGATTTTACTTATGCTTAAGAGAAGAAGAAAATACCGACCAATGAAAGGTCCGCTTCCATTTCGTTATGTATTACTGATCTCATTTATTATTTTTATAATTATGACCGCCCAAGGTCTTGTCGTAGTTGAGAAAGGAATTCGTCCAACCTTGATTGAAATCGCCAAAACGGAAACACAGCGGATTGCAACTACTGCGATTAATGAGGCTGTGAGGAAAAAGACACTTGAGAATTCGGATTTAGAAAATGTAATTGATATTAATCCTGCTGGCAATGGAAGGGTATATACGGTTAATCCAATTGTTGTAAGCCGTGTGTTGCAGGAAACAACATTAAATGTACAGAGATATCTAAATGATGTGGCAAGGGGAAATGTCAAAAATTTAGCTATACCAGATGGAATTGAAATTGAACAAGAGAATGGATATCAGGAACAAGGGATCATTCATATGATTCCTCTTGGCCAGGCTACGAATAATGCTTTACTTGCTCACCTTGGACCAAAGGTACCGGTTAGGTTAACCGCGATCGGTGATGTAAAGTCATTTATACGTGATGAAATTGTGCCTGTAGGTATTAATAATGTATGGATTAACTTATCAATTGAGATAACAGTAGACGTTCGAGTCGTTATTCCTTTTGCGACAGAAACTGAAGTTGTCCAAACACTCATACCTGTAGGGTATATGTACATCCAAGGCGATGTTCCACAATTTTTCCATGCTGGTGGTAGTGACAGCAGTATGCCAATGCCTGCAATTATAAATCCACAAGACTTAAGCGATAGTCTAAACAACAACTAATATATGTTACTACTTTTGTCAGAACTAGCAATATTTTTTTGTTGATGTTTAATACGTACTGTTGATATAATTAACTAGTTAAAACTAAATATTTAATACCTCATCAACAGGTGAGGTAGAGGCGCAAAACTTATCAGTAGATTGCTTGAGGATGACAACTGTGAAGGCTTTTGAAAGGAAGTTTTGCCGAAGTGATAATGACTTTGTCAAAGGAATTATTGCTGGGGTGACATTGAAGAAGTGTCGCACTGTCACAATCTGTTTGCCCAATAGATTGTGGAGGACTACTAACCAAGTTGAGGGATATTGTTTACTTTTAAAGGTAGCAGTAGGTTCTCTATTGCTGCCTTTTTGTGTACATTAAAATCAGAATAATAGGAGGAAGCAAAATGGAAGGAACAATTTTTAGTTTAATTCCACCAATTTTAGCGTTAGTGATGGTAATGTTAACACGTCGTGTGTTGCTGTCACTTGGTGTTGGAATTGTAGTGGGAGCATTTATGATTAACTATGGAAATGGAAATGTCTTTATAGACAGTATCCAACAAATTTTTTCTATCGTTTATGGAATTTTTATTGATGAAGGTGCAATTAATTCATGGGAATTATACATTTTATTTTTCTTATTACTGCTAGGTATGATTGCATCTTTAATCGCGGTTACTGGTGGTAGTCGAGCGTTCGGTGAATGGGCAATGAGCCGAGTGAAAACGAGAGTAGGAGCACAAATTGTTACGGTATTACTAGGGATTATTATCTTTATAGATGACTATTTTAATAGCTTAACAGTTGGGAACGTCGGACGTCCGTTAACAGATCGTCACCGTGTCTCTAGAGCGAAATTAGCTTACCTAGTAGACTCGACTGCCGCGCCAATGTGCGTAATTGCGCCAGTATCAAGCTGGGGTGCGTATATCATTACCATTATCGGAGGAATTCTTGTTTCTCATAGCGTAACGCAATGGGAAGCACTGACTGCGTTTGTCTTAATTGCACCAATGAACTTTTACGCAATTTTTGCAGTATTGATGGTTATTGCTGTAATCTACTTTAAATTAGACATCGGCCAAATGCGTGTTCATGAACAACGTGCGATTGAAACAGGTGCCGTAGTCGATACAAGTAAAGGAACACCTCCAGGAGACCAAGGAGATGTACCAGCGACTTCTGGTAAAGTTGGCGATCTAATATGGCCAATCGTAACATTAATTGTTGCAACAGTGTTCTTTATGATTACAACTGGTATTGAAGGAGCTGAAGGTGATACATCAATTTTGGCGATCTTTGAAAATACAGATGTAGCTGCTGCACTTCTTTATGGTGGACTAGTAAGTTTAGCTATTACCTTAGCGTTAAGCTTCACACGAAAAGTCGAAGCAACGAAAATTGGCTTAGGATTATGGGCAGGAATTAAGTCAATGCTACCAGCTATTTATATTTTGATTTTTGCTTGGACAATTATCTCGATCATTAAAGATCTTGGCACAGGAACATATTTAGCTAGCCTAGTTCAAGAAACTAACTTAAACCTAGCGTATTTACCGGTAATCTTATTCATCATCGCAGGCTTTATGGCATTTTCTACAGGAACAAGCTGGGGAACATTTGGGATTATGTTACCGATCGCTGGAGATATTGCTGCTGCGACTGATGTATCGCTAATGCTTCCGGTATTAGCAGCAGTACTTGCAGGTTCAATCTTTGGTGACCATTGCTCGCCAATTTCAGATACAACAATTCTTTCGTCGACAGGGGCAGGAAGTCATCATATTGACCACGTCATGACACAGCTACCATATGCGTTAATCATCGCTGGTATCTCGATTGTTGGTTATTTAGCACTTGGCTTAACAGGAAGTGCAATTGTTGGTTTCCTAGCAGCAGCAGTGACATTTGTTGCTGTCGTAATAGTACTGAAAAAACTGTTCCCTGCGTTAAAAGGAGCATAGGTAAGTTAGGAGGGTGTCCCAAGAAGCTTTGCTTACTTGGAACACTCTCTTTTTTGGATAATTAAACGCATATTTCTTGTTTAAAAATTACATTATTACCAGCAAATAACGGAACTGATGTCCTTGAAGAAATTATAAGTTACTTAAAGACAAGTTTACGTTCTTCTACTTTTTCATTTCTCACCTTTTTGTAGTTCAGAGGATGTGCTCGAAATTTACCAACCAAGCTTTGCTTTATATAATTGTTTTTTAAAAATAACATTTTTCCACAGTGAAGCTTTAAAGTGCGCTAGAATAAATTTATTTTAGATAATATTCTTTTAAGATAATCTTTGACAAATCGAACATTTGGTAATAAAATAAACAATGAATATTCTGAATATTAATACTAATATAACTTAATCATTTTACTAGAAATAGTATTAATAAAACTAAAATTATCAGAATATACTTAATTATCTAAAAGGAAAGGTGGTTTTTTGATGGAAGCTCGTGAACAATGGGGGACAAGGGCTGGTTTTATCTTAGCAGCCGTTGGATCCGCAGTAGGCTTAGGGAACATCTGGCGTTTCCCATATGTAGCTTATGAGAATGGTGGAGGAGCATTTTTCATTCCGTACTTATTTGCACTTTTAACAGCTGGTATTCCGCTCCTAATCATGGAATTTACCATGGGTCATAAATATCGTGGCTCTGCACCACTATCATATGCTCGTATGAACAAGAAAACAGAATGGATTGGTTGGTGGCAGGTTGCTATTGCCTTTGTCATTTCAACCTACTACGCGGTCATTATCGCATGGGCGATGGCGTATACGTATTTTGCTGTAGGCCAGCAGTGGGGTGAGGATACAGGAGGATTTTTAATGGCTGATTACCTGCAACGAGTAGATATCGTGAATGGTGCAGACATTGGTTCAGTTGGTTCAATTGTTCCTGGTGTATTTATTCCACTTATATTGGTTTGGGTGATTACGTTAGGAGTACTTTTTAAAGGAGTAAAGAAAGGGATCGAGGTTGCAAACCGAATTTTTATTCCAACCTTACTCGTTATGTTCTTATTGATTGTTATTCGTGCTCTTACATTAGAAGGAGCTTCACTTGGTTTAGAAACATTCTTCAAACCAAACTGGAGTGAAATCATGTCTCCGGGTGTATGGGTAGCTGCGTATGGACAAATCTTCTTTAGCTTATCGATTGCCTTTGCTATCATGATTACTTATTCAAGTTACTTACCGAAAAAAGCTGATATCAACAACAATGCTTTTATTGCTGGTTTCAGTAACTCAAGTGTGGAGTTATTAGCTGGTTTTGGTATTTTTGCTACACTAGGCTTTATGGCTACTACAGCTGGGTCTAGTATCGAGGAAGTTGCTGCTGGTGGAATTGGCTTAGCATTTGTTGTCTTCCCGCAAATTTTAAATTCATTCCCAGGCTTTAATGGACTGTTCGGTGTGTTGTTCTTTGGTTCACTTGTTTTCGCAGGGTTATCCTCACTGATCTCAATTGTTGAAACATTTGTCGCCGGAGTTCAAGAGAAGTTCAAAGTATCTAGAACGAAAGCGGTTATTCTCGGTGGAGGTTTATCAGCCATCATTTCAGTTCTATTCGCTACCCAAGGTGGTTTGTTCTTCCTAGATGCGGCTGATTACTTTATTAACACATTCGGTATTGCATTAGCTGGACTTGTTTCAGTCATAACAATCTCTTGGTTTGTGAAAAAACTGAAACCATTCCAAGAGCATGCGAATGCTACATCTGACTTAAGAACTGGCTTATGGTGGAGAGTATGTCTAGGAGTTGTAACACCGATCGTATTGGGTTACATGTTTATCATGAACCTAATTAATAACCTCCAAAATAATTACGAAGGCTACCCAACTTCATTCTTACTTTATTCCGGATGGGCAGTTGCCATTGGTGCGATCATTCTTGGATTTATTTTTGCAAGCTTGAAGTGGGGCGAAAAGGATTTAGAGGTACCTGCTTACTCTGAAGAAAAAGGAGAGAATGCAAAATGAGTGTAAGTGCTATTGTCATGATGGTCATTGGTATTGTTATCATTTGGGGAGGTCTTGCAGCAAGTATTTGGAATGCTGTTAGAGCTAGTAAATCATAATTAGCTGAGGCACACCTATCATTGACTGATGGGTGTGCCTTCTTATTATCTTTTCTTCTTTGCTTTATCTTTTCTTTCCCAATTTTTTAAAGAAGGGAATGGATCAAAGGACCATTCAGTGAAGCCGTTGTCACGGTACATTCCATAATGAAGATGCGGTGGGAACTTTCCTGATGTACCTGGTTTTCCATACCCAGAGCTTCCTACGTAACCGATGACTGTCCCAGGTTCCACAACGGTACCTTCTTCAATTCCTTTTTCAAACCCACTCAAATGAGCGAAGTAATGATAAATATTGTCGAGGTCACGAATTCCAACGCGCCAGCCACCATATTTATTCCAGCCTTTTAACTCAACAATTCCATACGTTGTTGCTCTTACTGGTGTGCCATGGCCAGCAAAAAGGTCAGTACCTTCGTGAATTCTTCGTCCACCCCAACCACGGGCATCACCCCATGTGTTTTTATAACTATAATTGAAACGGATTGGCAGTGGAAACGCATTTTTATTTAAAGCAATGGTATTGTAAGTTTCGTAAATCTTTGCATGTCCCATGATTAGCTGTAATGACTTTTCTCGGTGATAGAACTCCCATAAACCGATACGAATATTTTCTTCATCATAGCCATAAGACTCCAAATGTCTTGCGAAAGTGTATATAACATCTTCATCGTCATTGCGATCTGCTTTACCATCCCCATTACCATCTAAACCAACACCACCAAACATACTGATTGAAAGTGGGTTAGTATCCTCAAAATCCGGATTTAGAGGGCCTACCCACTGTTGTGGTGAGTAGAAAATGGCAATCACGCCTGCTTCATTTGGTAAATCTCTTCTAGCTCGTCGTAAACCACGTTCGAAGGAGTCTGCTGCAGCCAAGTAATACCATGGTACATTTGTTACTGTTTCCATTTTCTGATATAAGTCCATCCGCTTTTCTAGTTTCTCTTCGTAAGATAGCTCTTTTGTCTCGTTCGCTAAACCAATGCAAGGCAAGGCGGTTAACGTAACGAGAAGTGTCACGATCATGATAAACGATCTTTTCATAAGAAATAACTCCTTTCTGGCCTACTCATTTATATAGTTTGTAGAATTTGGCGAGAAAAATATATGTTAATTACTACCAAAATGTTTCGAATTCTATTCTAATAAAATAATTTTTTGCATCGAGATGTGAAAAAGCAGAACAACTGCTTTGAGATTTACCATTTTTCATGGTAAAGTTAAACTAGTTAGTATAAAGTGAAATATAGAGTTTAAATTTTATTTACTAGAAAAAATGTTAGTTTAAATAAATAGGATGGACCATCTTAAAACTCACATTCAAAACTTCAATAGGAGTGAAAGAATTTGGCAAAACAAGAAGAGTACATACGCAAACCCGATTGGTTAAAGATTAAGCTTACGACAAACGACTCATATACAGGTCTTAAGAAAATGATGAGAGAAGAAAGACTTCACACTGTCTGTGAAGAGGCACGTTGTCCTAATATCCACGAATGTTGGGCCGAAAGAAAAACTGCCACGTTTATGATTTTAGGAGATATTTGTACGAGAGCTTGTCGTTTCTGTGCCGTAAAAACAGGCTTACCAACAGAATTAGATTTAGGTGAGCCAGAACGAGTTGCAAATTCTGTTCGAACAATGGGATTAAAACACGTGGTTATCACTGCTGTAGCCAGAGACGATTTAAAGGATGGCGGAGCAAACGTATTTGCAGAAACTGTTCGAGCGATCCGTAGAAAAAGTCCGTTTTGTACAATTGAGGTTCTGCCTTCAGATATGATGGGCTCAATCGACAACTTAAAGACATTAATGGATGCAAGGCCAAACATTTTAAACCATAATATTGAAACGGTAAAACGATTAACTCCAAGAGTTCGTGCGAGGGCAACTTACGAACGTTCTTTAACGGTATTAAAAAACGCTAAAGAAATGTACCCAAATATTCCAACGAAGTCTAGTTTAATGATCGGTCTAGGTGAAACGAAAGAGGAAATCATTGAAACAATGGATGACCTCCGTGCTCATGGTGTCGATATCCTTACAATAGGACAGTATTTACAACCAAGTAAAAGTCATATCAAATTGGTAAAGTACTGGACGCCAGAAGAGTTCGCAGAGTTTAAAGAAATAGCAATGTCTAAAGGATTTAGTCATTGTGAGAGCGGCCCGTTAGTTCGCGCCTCTTATCATGCCGATGAGCAGGTAAATGAAGCTCAAGCAAGACAAGAAGCATTAAAAGTACAAAAGGATTAGGTCATTGCCTAATCCTTTTTTCCATGTAAGTATTTAATTAATACCGTGTCTAATTTGGTCATTATGGTTTTTCTTATCCATATAGCTATTCATGTTAATGTCGTATTCGCCATTTTCATTTTCGCTAGCGTCGACTCGTCTTCCTTGTGGCGATTGCAACATTTCATGGATTGTTTGCTCTAAAACCTCATTCACATTTTCTGATCTTGTTGTGAGGCTTCTATAACGCCCAATCGTATCCATCATTTCAGGATTATCAGAGACATATACGTGAAAATACCTAGGTACGCAACTAATGGCAGTTCTTTTAACCTGATCCGCCGTTTGGAAGCGATCTGTAGTTGTTGTGTCATAAGCAATTAATACTTCACTAGCAGTAACTAAAGTAGCTACTTCATTTACATCTGGAATTAGAACCGCTAACTTACTAATTGCATCTGCCAATAATTCAGGATCGTAAACAGCTACGTGAGGATTAACTCCACCTCTAGGGAGTGCTGTTTCTCGCTGGTGACGTACATAACCAAAACGTTGTACATCATGATAATTGCGGTCAGGATTAATGACAGTCGTATCACCGCTTCGGTTTTTACTGCTGAACAACTCTTGATTGTCTTGTGCTATAGGGGAACTGTTTTCCATCATTGCTTGACACCCCGTAGCAACCAATACTATACTTACAGCCATCGCCAAAAGTAATTTCTTCATCGGCTACACCTCCTACTAGTAGGATGACCAAAATTGTTATAGTTAGCATTAACAATAATTGTTAGATTAGGTACAGAATTTATTTAGAGGTTGAATTTTTCTTATTAATCAGGCAATATAAGTAATGAGGTGACATAAAATGATCCGTGTACAAGGAGTAAGCTTTGAAGTTATTCAAGAAGAAAGAGATGCTTGGGATGAAGAAGCTTTTAAAGCTCGCTATAGTGATGTCTTAAATAAGTATGATTACATTGTCGGTGATTGGGGTTATAGCCAATTGCGTTTACGAGGTTTTTTTGATGACTCAAATCGCAAGGCAACTTTCGATTCGAAAATCAGTACGTTACCAGAATATCTGTTTGAATACTGTAATTTTGGCTGTCCTTACTTTGTGTTACGCCGGGTAAAGGAAGAGCGAGTCGCAAACAAGAAAACGAAAGAGCCTGAGAAAGAATTGGTAACTGAATAAGCCTCTTAAGCATGTTTCTGAAGAAACGTGCTTTTGTTTTACGTATAAGGCTGTTTTCGCAAAGTTTGTTGCTTTCGTAAAAATCCCAGAAGCCGGATTTTCCCACAAAATACTAAGAATTCACAACTAATTTAGTAAGTATTGCTCTTTTCTTGCATATTTATTGGCTGATATCTCCATCTGGGTTATTTCCCCAATTGTTTTAGAGTTAAAAAGCAACTATGTTTACGAAAAGAGCCTTGTATAAATAAAGGCTGACATTTGAAATGCCAGCCTAAAAATTAATCCTCAGACGTGTAGGATGCGTCCTTTTTCGTAGGATCATCATGTGTAGGATGTGCACCTGGGTCTTGACGAGGGAGACCTTGATGAAGTGATTTAAATTCATAATTAAATGCACTCATGCTCCGTTGACCTTCACGCCAAGGTGTTGTCTTCCCTAACTTTTTATTTACTGGTGATCCATAAGGTCCTTCAGGTGTATCTTCAGGAATGACATAACTTCTGCTAATTTCTACATTTGAAAAGTCTTTATACTCTTCTTTATCGCTCATACTAAAACACCTCCATACGTTATTTTTCCGTACAGAGGCTGAAAATATAAGCTTTTTTTCGCAAAGTTTGTTGCTTTCGTAAAAATCCCAAAAGCCGGATTTTTACACAAAATACTAAGAATTCACAACTAATTTAGTCTGTATTGCTCTTTTCTTACATAATTTACTGGCTGATATCTTTTTCTAGTAGTATTTTTCCTATTATTTTAGGGAAAAAAGCAACAGTTTTTTTGTGCGACGAGTAACCGCAGGAGCAATATTTACGAAAAGAGCCAAATATAAACATAAAATAATGGATGAAATTTAAGCGATAACCTCATACAAAAAGCTACGAAGATCCTCAGCATCTTCTTCACTTAAATTAAATGCAAATTCAAGATACCCAGGCTCTTCTAAGTCATCAGTTCCGATAATACCCAGTCGATTCGATTGCATATCTAGAACAATCTGTTTACCATAATAACGACTAGTTGACATAATCGCAAGATCAAACCGTTGATTTTCTCCCATGAAGCTTACAAATCGGGTTTTCGTTTGTTCTATATCATCATAAAGATAGAAACGTTCGGTCATTACTATCACCCTTTCTAAGTGTATTTTTCTAGTAAATCAATCATAACCGATTTAAGAGGTAAAACCAATAAAAATGGAGCTATGCCTCGAAAAGCATAGCTCAATTAATTCACAATTCACAATTCATCATTGACAATTGTTTTTACTCCATCACCAAATGAGGTTTGTTTGATAAATGATGATGCGCCTTTATGTACCGAACTGTTTTTGTTTTTGCACGCATGACAATGGAGTCTGTTTCAACCAGATCTCCTCCAAGGAAACGAACTCCTTCAAGAAGTTCTCCAGATGAAACTCCTGTTGCAGCAAAAATGGCGTCATCACCACGCACTAAATCTTCTAACTGCAAGATTTGCGTAGGATCATCTAGCCCCATCCGTTTACAACGGGCGGTTTCTTCCTCATTCATCGGAACAAGTCTTGCTTGCATATCGCCGCCTAATGCCTTTAAGGCTGCAGCAGAGATTACGCCTTCTGGCGCGCCACCAATACCGATAAATAAATCAATACCTGTTTGTGGTAGGGCAGTAGCAATCGCTGCACCAACATCACCGTCACCGAATAGTTTTACTCGAGCCCCTTTTTTACGCACGCGTTCAATAATCTCATCGTGGCGTGGACGTTCTTGAATAATCACTGTCACGTCTTGAACACGTTTATTTGTCATTTTCGCGATAATATCAATGGTTTTTTCGATCGGGTCATCTAGTCGAACGAGACCAGCAGCTTTAGGACCAACTGCAATTTTCTCCATATACATGTCTGGTGCATGGAGTAAGCAGCCTTTATCAGCAATTGCTATGACAGCCATTGCATTAGGATGTCCTTTAGCGACGATGCTTGTTCCCTCAAGTGGATCAACTGCAATATCAACCTCGGGTCCATGATTATTACCAAGTTCTTCACCTATGTATAACATTGGTGCTTCATCTAATTCGCCTTCCCCAATTACCACAGTACCTTTCATATTGACAGAGTCAAACATGGCCCTCATCGCACTCGTTGCTGCGTTATCGGCTTCATTTTTTTTGCCTCGTCCCATCCATTGAGCACTAGCTAATGCTGCTGCTTCTGTAACACGTACAATTTCCAACGCTAATTCACGTTCCACTTCAAGATTACCCCCATTACGACAATATTTTTCCTCTAACATCATAACAAAATGATCAAGATTATTAAACTAGTAATCATAAATAAGTAAAATTTCAATGATTTTCACTGTTTGTGTTATACTAATTTTGAAAATACGCAAAAGGTAAGGTGAGCAAGATGTATTTTGTTGATCGTAAGACAATTGAAGAAAAACTCTCCATTATGGATGAGTATCTCAAATTTTATAATAGTAAGTCAGAGTGGTCTTCATTTCAGGACAAGCTGGCATTAGAAAGAGTGGCCCATATTGTTGTTGAAGCAATAATTGATGTAGGGAACAGTATTATCGATGGATTTATTATGAGAGATCCTGGGAGCTATGAGGACATCATTGATATCCTTTTAGATGAAAAAGTAATTGATGAAGGCGATGCTAATAGCTTTAAAGCTGTCGTAACGCTTAGAACAATGGTCGTACGTGATTACACAAAAATTGATCACGAGGCTATCCAGAGCGTTTTTACTGACAATGATAAATCATTAGTAAACTTTGCTCCATCTGTTAGGGAATACCTGAAAAATGAACTAGGTCACGTAACAGCGTTTATACCAGAGCAGAAATAATTATGAATTGTGAATTATGAATGGAAAGATTTTTAATTCAAAATTCACAATTCAAAATTCAAAATTGCATCTCAAATATGTACATATTGAAACATTTTGGTTGACTAATTTACTAATACAAATTCTTCTATTAAAATAGTAGGAAAGGGTGGTGAAGAGATGGGAAACCAAGTATCTACAAGGGATCAAATTTTAGGATTGCTTAAAGTAAATAAGCAACTGACAGTCTCTGAAATGGCTGTTGAGCTTAATATTACTGAAATGGCAGTAAGACGTCATCTTAATACGCTAGAGCGAGATAACATTATTGATACACTTTTGGTACGACAGGCGATGGGCCGTCCGACAAATATGTATTATTTAACAAAAGCAGGACAAGAAATGTTTCCACGTAACTATGCGCCATTAACCGTAGATTTGTTAAGGGATATAGAGGACTTAAATGGCAGTGAAATGGTCGAAAAGTTATTTCAACGTCGAAAAGAGCGAATGAAAGAAAAGTACGGATCCCGAGTAACTGATCACGAATCATTAGAAGCTAGAATAGCAGAGCTAGCTCGTCTGCAAAATGAGCAGGGGTATATGGTGGAATGGGAAAAAGATACTGAAGGTAATTACCTCTTCAAGGAATACAACTGCCCAATTTCTGAAATTGCACAAGAATACCCTGTTGCTTGTAAATGTGAGTTGTCATTATTTCAAGAATTGCTAGGTACTGAAGACATAGACTGTGAAGTTTGTATGGCAGTCGATTCCGAACCGCATTGCTTTTATAAAATAAAATCAATGAGTTAAAAAGCTATACAAGTAAGTCACTTCCAAGCGAAGTGGCTTTTTCTAGGTAAGTAGGTTAAAATTTCAAAAGTTAATCAAACGTTTGATTAAAAATGGGAGGAAGAATAAATGAAGCATTATGAAGGTTATTTAATCGATTTAGACGGAACAATGTACCGTGGCAAAGAACGAATTGACGAAGCAGTAGATTTTGTGAAAGAACTAGTAAAACGCAACATACCTTATTTATTTGTTACGAATAACTCTTCAAAAACCTGCGCACAAGTTGCCGATCATTTGTCCGAGATGGGAATCCCAGCTACTGATGACCAAGTGTTTACAACAAGCTTAGCAACGGCTCAATATATCGCTGAAGAAAAGCAAGATGCAAAAATCTATATGATCGGAGAAGAAGGCTTACGAGATGCGTTAGAAAAGCAGGGATTTACAATTCAAGACGACGATGTTGATTACGTGATTATGGGCATTGATCGAGACATTACATACGAAAAGTTAGCAAAAGCCTGCTTAGCTGTAAGAGCCGGAGCAAAATTCATTTCTACAAACGGTGACATTGCCTTACCTACAGAACGAGGCTTTATGCCTGGGAATGGCTCACTAACGTCGGTCGTTGCAGTTTCTACAGAAACAGCGCCAATCTTCATAGGAAAACCAGAATCGATTATTGTAAATCAAGCACTAGAAGTAATCGGGACACCGAGAGAAAAAACGGTAATGGTAGGGGATAACTATCAAACGGATATCATGGCTGGCATTAACGCTAAGATGGACACAATTATGGTGCATACAGGAGTTACCTCTAAAGAGCAGCTCACTACCTATACTAAACAACCCACTTTTTCGATACATTCATTAAGTGAGTGGAAGTTCGTATAATTATGAATTATTAATTATGAATTATGAATGAATAAGAGGGTGAACGCTTCGAAGCTCCACCCTCAACAATTCATCATTCATAATTCAAAATTGACAATTGTCTTTTACTCCACGTTCGCAGCTCGATGTGCTAATCGGCTTGACGCTGCAGCTGCTATTGCTCCTACAATGTCATCTAGAAATGTGTGGCACATTTCTCCTTCTTTATCATTTAATTTTTCAAGAATTCCAGGCTTTTGTTTATCAATATATCCGTAATTAGTGAAACCAATGGATCCGTATACATTTACAATTGAGAGGGCGATAATTTCATCTACTCCATATAATCCTTCATCTCGCTGGACAATATCTAAAAGTGGCGGTTCAAGTAAGTTCTTTTCAGCGAGCATATCCAGTTGGATGCCGGTTAAGACGGCATTTTGAACCTCTCGTTTTCCGAGTACTCTATCAACATTTTCACGACAGTCTTCAATATCCAAATTTGTGTGATATTTAACTTGAAGAAAATAGACAAGGTCTGCAATATCATCTAAGGTTACCCCACGTTTTTCTAACCATTCTCTAGCTGTTTTTTCAACAATATCCATCTCTTTTTTCATATAATCACCTAGTTCCTTTCTTCCTTTATATTATGCTATCCAATATGTTGATGTTAAAAACAAACCGAAAAAATGTACCTTAACATTGTTTGACTCGTAAAGTCCCTTTATTCCATACATATTGTAAATAACTTATTTCATGAGAAACATTTTGCCCAATTAAGTCATAGACTAACGTGTAGAGCAGTATGTATACAGTAATAGTATTGGTGATATCCACTAGAAAAAAACTTTTTGAGGGTTTTGTCCTTTTTGGGTGCCTGCGATGAGAGTAAGGTATACCAGGAAAGTAAACTTTCTTTGGTGCCTGGCACCATAAAAAGACAAAACGGCTAAAATGTTTTTCTGGGGGGAGACACCGATAAGGAGTGACGGCTTTGTTTGAGAGAAACATCTTTGATGAGTATAAGCTTTATTGTGAGCAGCGTTTTGTGTTAGGTGAGCATGAGGGGTTTACAGCAAAAAATAATCATTACATTGTTGTATGTGTGGATCAAATTGAGGATCATGAAATTAAAGAGATGGTAAACATGGGGAATCATCTTACGGCTAACGGTGATCATGAGATTGCTACCTTTATACCAACGATAAAGAATACACTCACTAGTTTTGTAGATGGACAGAACTGTATCTTATTGCAACTTCCACGGTATGTTTCGCGAAGCAAGATGCAGAAATCATTGGGTTATGAATTAGCACGGTTGCACAGACGAGGCAAGACGTTTCAAAGTGGAAACAGAGAGGGAGGAACTTGGTCTCAATTTTGGTTAAAACGGTTAAATCAATTAGAGATGCTTTATGTAGACCTTTCAAAGCAACCGAAAAAATATAGCTTTGACCAAGCCTTTATGATTTCATTTCCTTATTATTTAGGTAGAACGGAAACAGCAATTCAATATATGGTCGACAGTAACCTTGATTTCGGGCAACAGATAAAGCAAGAGCCGAAGACCATTTGCCATTATCAGTTTTCTCCAAACACATGGCTCACCTATGATGAGAAAACAGCTGCAGGAGTAAAGAGTCCGATTGAATTTGTTTATGATTACCCAAGTCGAGATCTCTCAGAATGGATGAGGGTGATTTCAAGACAGGATGCGGAACCTTATCGAAAGATTAACGAGTTTATTAGGGGATATGAAACAGTCGAAACAATATCTCCAATTTCATGGCGTTATATTTATGGTCGTCTACTTTTCCCAATTGATTACTTTAGGATTGTAGAGGGTTATTACCGCAGTATTGATGATGAAGAAGCAGAAAAATATACAGACCAACTCTTTGAATTATTAGGTGAGGAAAAGAAGACCGAAGCATTCTTACGAGACTTTCATCAAACAATCCTTCCTCAGCATCACATAACTCTTGTGCCTCAGGTTGATTGGCTTCGAAGAGAGGAAAGGCCAAATTCATCTTTACGTAATACCTATAATCACTTTCAGCGTAGGCACTGACAACCATAGTCAGTGTCTTTTTTTCGAACAAAACCAAAAACAGTTGAGGACAGTGAGTGATAAGGTTAAAGTAAAGATAGATCTTTTGAAAAAAGAGGTGTCATTATGACGAAGCCATATGTATTTATAACGAGAAAATTACCAGAGGAAACAATTGTGGATTTACTAGATGTGGCAGATGTATCGATGTGGCCATATGAAGAAGAACCAGTTCCCCGTGAAAAGTTGATGGAAGAAGCAAAGAAAGCAAACGGTCTACTGACGATGCTCTCTGATAAGATTGATAACGAGCTTATAAATCAAGCATCACACCTAAAGGTAGTAGCAAATCTGGCTGTTGGGTTTGACAATATCGATGTAGAAGAGGCCACTAAAAAAGGAATTGCCATTTGCAATACACCAGACGTCCTATCAGATACTACGGCAGATTTAACATTTGCATTACTAATGGCTACTGCAAGAAGGGTAGTTGAAGCTGCACAATACATAAAGGACGGTCAGTGGAAAAATTGGGGTCCAATGTTGTTAGCAGGGACAGACATTCACCACAAAACCATTGGCATAGTGGGCATGGGGCGTATCGGAGAGGCTGTAGCAAAACGAGCAACAGGATTTGAGATGGAGATCTTATATCATAACCGTACACGTAAACACGAAGCGGAGAGTAAACTTGGTGCAAATTATTGTAGCTTTGAAGAATTACTTAAAAATAGTGATTTTATCGTTTGTTTGGCACCTTTAACTGCCGAAACTAGAGGGATGTTTAATGAACAGGCATTCAAGCAAATGAAAGAGACAGCGATATTCATAAATGCTTCTCGGGGTGACGTAGTCGACGAGCAAGCATTATTTTACGCCTTAAAAAATGGGGTCATTAAGGCAGCAGGTTTAGATGTGTTTCAAAATGAACCAATTGGTGCTGAGCATCCATTGTTAAAACTACCTAATCTTGTGGCAATTCCACACATAGGTAGTGCAAGTGTGGAAACGAGAAAGGTGATGGCAGAACTGGCTAGCAGAAATATTCGGAATGTCCTTCTAGATAGACAACCAGAAGCAATTGTTAATCATGTTGTACTCTCACAATCATGAATAGGATTGAGTGTTGTTTCATAAATAGGTTAAACGGATGTGATGAACTGTTTAAATCCTTAGAGAAACAGCCAGATATCCAAGTCACTACTCTTAACTGTATCGGAAATTGTCTCATTTGTGCAGAACGTTTTCACTGTATTGTTAATGGAGTTCGAGTTGTTGCTACCTCAGAAGAAGAGCTCCGTCAATTGATTGTAGTGAACCTCCAAAAAAAATAATTTACCCTCGGGCGGATATACTATATCCGTCCTTTTTTCTAGTAATTACTGTAAGCGTTTTATATATTTTTATTTTAAAAAGTCAGAAAATAGTCTTGTAAATAGCTAAGTAAGAGACTATAATGTCCATTATATATAAACGTTTGTTTTTCTAGGGAAAACAACTAAGAATAAAAGGTTAGGAGTGAAGGGGAATGACAAATAAAGTATCAATCGGACTGTTAGGATTAGGAACTGTAGGTAGTGGTGTCGTCCGTATTATTGAAAATCACCAACAAGAACTTCAGCATCAAGTGGGGGCTAGAGTGACCGTAGAAAAAATCCTTGTGAAAGATGCCTTGAAGCAAAGAGCAGTTGAAATTGATGAAACACTCCTAACTGAAGATCCAGAAGAGGTTATTGCCAATCCTGAGATTGATGTGATTGTTGAAGTCATGGGTGGGACAAATGAAGCTAGAGACTATATTATTCGTGCTTTAAACAACAAAAAACATGTTGTAACAGCTAATAAGGATCTTATGGCATTGTATGGCGCAGAATTACTAACCGTAGCATCGAAAAATGGCTGTGATTTGTTTTATGAGGCTAGTGTTGCTGGGGGTATTCCGATTATTCGTTCCCTTGTGGAAGGATTATCTTCTGACCGAATTACAAAATTAATGGGAATTGTTAATGGAACAACCAATTATATATTAACGAAGATGAGTAATGAAGGAAGTTCATACGAAGAAGTACTTCAAGAAGCACAAGACTTAGGGTACGCAGAAAGTGATCCAACTTCTGATGTTGAAGGTCTTGATGCGGCTAGGAAAATGGCGATCCTAAGTACTTTAGGGTTTTCTATGAATATTGCACTTGAAGATGTGTCTGCACAAGGAATTTCTGAGGTTACTGAAGAAGATTTAGACTATGCAAAACAGCTTGGCTATCGCATGAAACTAGTTGGTATCGCAAAGCGTGATCAAGGAAAAGTAGAGATTAGTGTCCAACCAACACTTTTGCCAAAAAATCACCCGTTAGCATCCGTTAATGATGTGTTTAATGCGGTTTATGTATACGGGGAAGCTGTTGGTGAAACGATGTTTTACGGACCCGGGGCAGGATCTTTACCGACGGCAACAGCGGTTGTATCGGATATGATTACCGTCATGAAAAATATGCGTCTTGGTGTCAATGGCAGAAGTGCGTTGCCGCCACTCTATGAAAAGCAATTAAAAACAGATGAAGAAATCATTTCTAAATATTTCATGAGACTTCATGTAGAAGATAAGGCCGGAGCATTTGCTGCGATCACAACACTATTCTCCGAAAATAATGTTTCATTTGAAAAGCTTTTGCAGATGCCAATAAAAAACAAGGATTTAGCTGAAGTTGTCATTGTTACGCATAAAACGAACAAAAAAACGTACGAATTGATCCAAAGTTGCTTACGAGACCTAGATGTGGTGAAAGATGTGAGGAGCAGCTATCGTATTGAGGGGGTAAGCTACGATGAGTAGATGGAAAGGTTTATTACATGAATACAAGGATTTTTTACCCATCAACGAACAGACACCAATGCTAACTTTAAATGAAGGTAACACACCGTTAATTCGCTTAGACACGCTTTCAGAAAGATGGGGAGTAGATCTCTATGTAAAAGTAGAGGGTGCTAACCCTACAGGTTCTTTTAAGGATCGCGGAATGGTTATGGCAGTTGCTAAAGCAAAAGAGGAAGGCAGTAAGACAATCATTTGTGCTTCTACTGGTAATACTTCCGCAGCGGCAGCAGCCTATGGCTCTAGAGCAGGTCTACGATCAATTATTGTTATACCTGAAGGGAAGATTGCCCTTGGAAAACTTGCTCAAGCGGTGATGTATGGGGCTGAGATTTTTGAGATTAAAGGGAATTTTGACGATGCTTTAACCATTGTTCGAAAAATTAGTGAAGTTGAGCCAATTACTCTTGTAAACTCTGTAAATCCATATCGGATTGAAGGCCAAAAAACAGCTGCCTTTGAAATTTGTGATGCTCTTGGGAAAGCGCCAGATGTGTTGGCAATCCCGGTTGGTAATGCTGGTAACATAACAGCTTATTGGAAAGGGTTCAAAGAATACCATGACAAAAACCAAACGGGTTTACCTGAGATGCGTGGTTTTGAAGCAGAAGGCTCTGCAGCGATTGTTCGTAACTCAGTCATTCCAAATCCAGAGACTATCGCAACAGCAATTCGGATTGGTAACCCAGCTAGTTGGAAACAAGCAGTAGACGCTGCTACATCATCAAACGGTGCTATTGATTATGTGACAGATGAAGAGATTTTAGAAGCATATCAATTACTTGCTAAAACAGAAGGTATATTTGCTGAACCAGCTTCTTGTGCTTCGATTGCGGGGTTATTTAAACAGTTGAATAGTGGTGAAATCCAAAGAGGAGCACAAGTTGTCTGTGTCCTAACAGGAAACGGATTAAAAGACCCAACGACAGCAATGAACACTATTACAGTAAAACCAACAGTCCTACCGAATGACGAAGATGCTTTCTTAAAGCAAATTCGAGGTGGTGTTTATCAGTGAGTGAACAAAAAGTAATTATTCGAGTTCCGGCAAGTACAGCCAATCTTGGACCAGGTTTTGACTCTGTCGGGCTTGCACTAAATCGATATTTAACTCTAGAGGTAACAAGAGCAGATAAGTGGGTGTTTCAGTTCATTGGTCCAAATCTAGAGGGTATCTCAACCGGTACTGATAACCTAATTTATGAGATTGCTGAACAGGTTGCTTCTAAATATCATGCTATCTTGCCTTCGTGCCAAGTCACAGTGAAAAGTGAAATTCCGCTTGGAAAGGGAATGGGGAGTAGTGCTGCCGCCATTGTTGCAGCGATAGAACTAGCTAACCAAATGGCAAATTTAAATCTAACACAAGATGATAAAATTAGAGAATCAAGTCTTATTGAAGGACATCCGGACAATGCAGCGGCATCGGTATGTGGTGGACTTGTGATTGGTACTCATAGTGAAAGAGAAACCTTTGTGATGCAGGCAGAAATAGAAGGTGTCGATATTGTTATGATGGTTCCTTCCCAACAATTACTTACGAAAAAAGCCCGTGGAGTGCTTCCTGAAACAGTGACATTTGCAGAAGCCGTTCAAGCTAGTAGTATTAGTAATGTATTAGTAGGGGCATTATTAACGAATAATTGGCCATTAGCAGGTGAAATGATGGTTAGGGACCTTTTTCACCAACCGCATCGTACAGAGCTTGTTCCTGGCCTACAAGAGATTATTGAAAACATTAAAGATTATGGTGCATACGGCGCGGCCTTAAGTGGGGCAGGACCTACATTAATTGTTTTTGCGCCAGCAAGTCAAGGTGATGAGGTGATTTCTGCTCTTCAACAGACATTTACTAGCTTTACATATGATTTAGTTAACGTTGATTCGGAAGGAATTAAAGTAAATGTAGAATGTAGAGTGAAGAATTATGAATTATGAATTATGAATTATGAATTGAAGAGAAAAATGTAAAATGTAGAATGTAGAATGTAGAATGTAAAATCTAAAAAACCAAAATTATGAATTATGAATTATGAATTATGAATTGAAGAGAAAAATGTAGAATGTAGAGTGAAGAATTATGAATTATGAATTATGAATTGAATCGGGAACATAAGAAAAACCAGGGTCCTAATGGAACCTGGTTTTTACACGTAAATTAAAATACTTGTTCGATTTCTTTTACTCCTGGTACTTCTTCAAGTAATGCTCTTTCGATACCAGCTTTTAACGTGATAGTAGAACTTGGGCAAGATCCGCAAGCGCCAGTTAAACGAACTTTAACGATACCTTCTTCGTCGATGTCTACTAATTCAACATCTCCTCCGTCACGTTGTAAGAATGGACGTAGTTTATTTAAAACTTCTTGTACTTGTTCTTTCATTTCAGCCATTAAAAACACTCCTTTCGTGGTTCTTCTTCAATTATAATATCCATAATGAAAAAAATCCATGAATCTGTTTTGAAATTTACACAAGCTTTTCTAGATTACTGGAAAAGCACTTATTGTGTATTTAATTTTATAGTGTGGTACTATAAGAAAAAGTGACTTTGTCAGGAGGAATATTTGTGAATAGTCCTGTAAAAATATATGTTTATGGAGCAGAAGTAAAGTGTGCGAGTTGTGTAAATTTGCCATCTGCATCTGAAACCTTCGAATGGATTGAGGCAGCAGTAAATCGGAAATTTCCGGAAAATCAGTATGAATATATTTATGTTGATTTACATGCACCTGCAAATGATACAGAACAAGAGATGGCTACAAGAATTGTAGAAGAGGACTTGTTTTACCCAGTAGTCGTAATAAATGATGAAATTGTAGCAGAAGGCAATCCGAGATTACCTGATATTTACAAAAAGCTAGAACAGTTACAATAACACAAAAAAGCTTGAGGATCATTTCCTCAAGCTTTAACACTACTTATCAACCAGTATGATATTTATACATCCATAACACACCAGACTTTAACACACGAGGAACACGTCCTAATAGAGTTCGATCACCCATAACTCCAAACCCGTGTTTCTTCCCAAGTGAGCCAAGGACGCCTTTGAGTTTAATTTTTGGCATCATTTCCGGAAGAGGCTCGTTGTTATGCATTCTTTCCATAATCATAACAATTTGTTCGCCTTGTGCCTCAGCTAATTGGGCGCTTGGCGCATGATTTAATGCCGCACAGTCGCCTACAACAAAAATATCTTCATATCCTTCAATATGGTGATGTTTTGTCAGAATGACGCGTCCCATTGAGTCTTTTTCTACATCTAAATTTCGAACGACTTCATTTGCCTGAATTCCAGCTGTCCAGATTATCGCATCTGAATGAGTAGGTTCGTCGTGATTATAGAGAATATTTTCTTCAACTTTTGTAATATTTGCTTGGTTAACTAACGTAACACCATGGTCGATAAGCCATTTTTGAACATAAAGGTGGAGCTTTGGTGGAAACATTGAAAGAATTGTTTTCCCACGGTCAAAAAGAATTACTTTAAGATCAGGTCTACTTTCACGAAGCTCACTTGCTAACTCAACGCCACTTAAACCGCCACCAACAATTGAAACTGTTCCGCCGGGTCCAACGTCTTGGATTTTATGATAAGCCATTCGTGCCTTTCTAATAGTCTGTATACTTAACGTGTGTTCAGCAGCACCAGGAACACCATGGTACTTATCTTCACAGCCTAAGCCAATGACAACTTGATCGAATGCAAGTTCTTCTTCTGAGTTTTTAAAAGAAACTGTTTTTTCATTTAGATTAACTGATTTTATATCTCCGTACTTGATATCTAGTCTCTCATCAGTCGGAAAAGTTACTCTCAGATGCTGATCAGCTTCTGTTCCTGCAGCTAAAGCATAGTATTCTGTCTTTAAGCAGTGATAAGGAACTTTGTCCACTAAAGTAATACGAAAGTCTGAGAGTTTGTTGCTTGCTAACAACTTTTGGATTATTCTTAATCCCCCATAGCCGCCACCTAATATAACGATATGTTTCATAGCATTATTCCCCTTTACGTTTCTTTCATGTTGTAAACAACCATTAATGGTAAAAATACACATTGTAAACGTTTTTAACGGTGTTTAATTATATTCATCGAAAATGTCCACTTTAAATTCTAACAACTTTATGTCATTTAAACAACAACTTTGTGACAAAATATTTGTCATATATTATCCCTAAAAAGTTTGACAACAATGTAAGATGCATGTACATTTGAATTATTAAGAGGTGAGAATGATGAGACCAATCATAGAATTTTGTGCAACAAACTTAGCTAGTGGTAGTCAAAAAGCATTAGAGATCCTTGAAAAGGATCCTGATTTAGATGTGATAGAATATGGTTGTTTGAGCTTCTGTGGAAGATGCTCCAGAAGTCAATTTGCACTCGTCAACGGAGAAGTGGTCACGGGTGAGACAAGTGAAGAGTTAGTAAAAAAAATATATGCATTTATTGAAGAAAACTTAGTTTTTTAAGGCTCTTTTCGTAAACATTGTGCCTTTTACCTTAAAAAAATTAGGATAATACCCTAAAGAAAAGAGCAATACTTACTAAATTAGTGGTGAAATCTTAGTATTTTGTGTAAAAATCCGGCTTTTGGGATTTTTACGAAAGCAACAAACTTTGCGAAAACAGCCTTTTTTAAAGAACAGCCCTTAGTCTAATAATGAACTAAGGGCTTTATTATTATTTTAAGTACTAGCACATATCAACGCTTTCATTAATAAAAAGATTGTAATAAACTGATAAAAAGCTTAAGGGGGCAAGAAGATGATCCCGTTTCAAAATACGTGGCCGTACGAAATATCTGGAAAGGACATCTATATTCATAACTGTCCTTATTGTGGTAAAGAAAATGTTCTTACAACAATGAAAAAAGGGGACATAGAAAGAGCAAGAGAAGGGATTAAAACATATCTCATAATGCCTTGTTGCCTAGAAAAAATGACGATACTTGAAGCAGATGAAGATTACTTTTGGACAGATGAGCGTCTAAGAAAATAAATAATCGGTGAGGGATAAAGATGAAGTTTACAAAAATGCATGGACTAGGAAATTGCTATATTTATGTTAATTTATTCGAAGAAAAGCTTTCAGAAACAGAACTAGCACCATTAGCAGTAAAAGTAGCCAATGTAAACACCGGAATTGGTTCAGATGGAATGATTTTAATTTGTCCTTCAGACATTGCACCTGTGAAAATGAGAGTATTTAATAATGATGGTTCCGAAGCAAAAAACTGTGGGAATGGCCTTCGTTGTGTAGCAAAGTATGTATATGAACACCAGATCGTAACAGAAACAGTCTTTCAAATTGAAACACTTGGTGGCCTTGTACAAGCAGAAGTTCATTTGGATGATGAAGGTAAAGTACATCTAGTAACGGTTGATATGGGTGAACCACGTCTAAAGCGAAGTGAGTTACCAATGCTTGGAGAAGCAGATGCTACCGTGATAAATGAGCTTTTTCAAGTTGGAGAAGAAACAGTTTCTTTGACAGGGGTATCAATGGGCAATCCTCATGCAATTATTTTTGTCGATCAAATTGAAAACGCACCAGTAGAAACCATGGGTCCTAAAATTGAAAAACATGAAAAATTTCCAGAGTGGGTGAATGTGGAATTTATTGAAGTCGTTTCCGAGACAGAACTAAACTTCCGGGTGTGGGAACGTGGTTCTGGTATTACTCAAGCATGTGGGACAGGCGCATGCGCTGCAGTTGTCGCAGCTATATTAAATAATCACAGTAAAAAAGGAATAGACGTCACGGTTCATTTGTTAGGTGGGGACCTAATCATAAATTGGACTGAGAGTGGAAATCTATTAATGACAGGACCAGCTGAATATATTTGTCGTGGTGAGTTAATGTAGAATGTAGAATGTAGAATTATGAATTGTGAATTATGAATTATGAATTGAAAAGAAAAATGTAGAATGTAGAATGAAGGAATTATGAATTATGAATTTAAAAGAAAAATGTAGAGTGTAGAGTGTAAAAAAACAAAGTTATGAATTATGAATGAAAAACCTTTGGGGAGAAGCTGCGAAGCAAGGCCATCACCATTTTACATTCTTAAATCTACATTAAAAAAAGGCCCAAGGGCCTTTTTTTAATACTCTTTAATCACATTATAGAATGTATCTCGTTCAACTGGTTTTTTACCTGCACCTTTAATAAGGTGAATTAATTCGTCTCTTGTAATTCCTTGAGATGTAACTGCACCAGCAGAGTGGGAGATACGCTCTTCAATTAAGGTACCATGGATGTCACTTGAACCAAATGTTAATGCCATCTGTGTTAATTGAACACCAATATTGATCCAATAGGCTTTAATATGGTCAAAATTATCTAGCATTAAGCGGCTAATGGCTAAGGTACGCATATCATCAAACGCAGATGTACGACGTTTAATACTTGCGTTAACACTTTTTGGTTGCACAGCTAATGGAATAAATACCATATAGCCATTTGTTTTGTCTTGAAGCTGACGAAGGCGATCCATATGAATTAATCGCTCTTCCATTGTTTCAATTGATCCGTAAAGCATCGTCGCATGAGTTTTTAAGCCTAAACCATGAGCAATTTCATGTGCTTCAAGCCATTGGTCAGTTGAAGCTTTGTCTGGGCTCATCTTTAAGCGATAACGCTCAGTTAAGATCTCAGCTCCCCCACCAGGCATTGTATCAAGACCAGCTTTAATTAACTCTTTTAGAACATCTTCCATTGATAATCCTGAAATGCGACTGAAAAATTCAATTTCAGCCCCTGTATAAGCTTTGATTGTACAATTTGGATAATGCTTCTTAAGAGTACGGATTGTATCTAAGTAATAATCAAAAGGTACAAGATCATTATGGCCACCTACAATGTGGAATTCGCGTACATTATCGTTCCAACGACGCTCAACATAGTGGAGAAGCTCGTCCATACTCATTGTATAAGCACCTTCTTCTCCATCTTTGCGCTTGAAGTGGCAGAAGCTACATGTTGCTTCACAAACATTTGTTGGATTAATATACATATTTTCAATGAAGTATACATTATTACCATTTTTCTTCTCGTTTACTTGATTAGCCAGTTGGGCTACTGAAAGTAAATCAGGTGTCTCGAATAAATAAAGACCATCTTCAATGGAAAGACGTTGTCCGTGTTGAATTTTCTCTGCGATTTCTTGCATTTGTTTATCTAGAGTGATGATCGACAAAGTGTTTTCCTCCGTTCTATGGTATATCATTTTACTTAGTTTATCTTTGATGAATAATAATATATGTTATAACTGTTGTTTCGGTAAACGAAAAAACTACTATTCTATATTATCATTTTCTTATTTCAAGTGTAAAATAATAATGTTGCTAGATTATTGGTTTATTTCTATTTTTACCAAAAATTGTAGAAGAAAGTATTTGTAAAATCTTTGTAAAATCGTTAATATAAAGGTAACATATAGATGACAAGCTGTACCAAGCAGAGAGGGTAGGGGTGACAGATGGAAAGAGACGGGCAGCAGGAGGATTATTTACAACAAATAGAAGAGCTAAGAGAAAAGATGATTGCTACTGCTCTCATGTACGGTATTAATCACCCAAAAGTGTTATGGTATAGTCAAAAAATTGATGAAAAACATAATTGTATACTAAAACAAAAAGTGTAAAAAATATAGTAATCCAAAAGCCCAAGAATGTTGTTTTCTTGTGCTTTTTTTAATGAGTTTGTATACTCTAATTATAAGGGATATAAATATTTTAAAATAAGCCTTTTTTCGCAAAGTTTGTTGCTTTCGTAAAAATCCCAAAAACCGGATTTTTACACAAAATACTAAGAATTCACCTCTAATTTAGTAAGCATTGCTCTTTTCTTACTTAATTTATTGGCTGATATCTTCATTTAGGGTATTTTCCCGATTATTTTTGGGTAAAAAGCAACGGTGTTTACGAAAAGAGCCTAAAATAAAAATAGATTATTTGTAGTTGAACCTTAAAAAAGGAGGAATTAATATGTTATCAATTTCAGAAGTGGCAGCACAAAAGGTGAAAGAAATGCTTGCTGAGCAGCAAACAGAAGGACAAAAGCTATTTCTTCGTATTGGTGTAAAAGGCGGGGGCTGTAGTGGCCTGTCTTATGGTATGGGCTTTGATGCGGATGTAAAAGAGGATGATGTCCACTTGAATTTTCATGGTGTTGAAGTGATTGTCGATAAAGAAAGCTCTCCAATGTTAGAGGGAGTTCAGATTGACTTTAAACAAAACATGATGGGTGGGGGCTTCACCATCGACAACCCTAATGCAATTGCATCATGTGGTTGTGGAACGTCATTTAGAACAAAAGAAAATGCTGGAACACCAGGCGATTGTTAATAGATAGTAAAAAACCTCCTTAATTGGAGTTTTTTTACTACCGAAATTGTGAACACTTTAACAACAAAAAAGACTAAGTATTGACTTAGTCTTTTTGTGATGTATAAAATTGTGTCTATGTCCTTATTGAGGGAACATACTTGTACTATGAGCATGAGCCTTAGCAGTTTCAGGATCAATGTAGCCTTTTGCACTGTTAACAGCAATCGGTGCTTCACCAAAGCCAGTAGCAATTAGCTTTAAGCGACCTTCGTAAGTAGCAATGTCACCAGCTGCATAAATACCAGGAATATTCGTTTCCATTTTTGAGTTAACAAGTACACAGTTTTTCTGAATTTCTAAGTTCCAGTTTTTAATTGGGCCTAAAGCAGATACGAAACCGAAGTTAACAATCACAGAGTCAACGTTAATTGTTTCTTCTTTATCACCGCGGACTTCGCTAATTTTTACTTGCTTAATTTTTTCATCATCACCATATAGCTCTGAAATCGTGTAAGGCGTTTTCACCTTAATTTTTTCAGAATTCATTAATAGATCAACACTATGTTCATGAGCTCTGAATTCATTACGACGGTGGATGATTGTGACTTCCTCAGCAATGTTTTCAAGCATTAATGCCCAGTCAACGGCAGAGTCACCACCACCGCTTAGCAATACTTTTTCGCCAGCAAAAACATTAAGGTCTTTAACAAAATAGTGAAGATTATTACCTTCGTATCTGTCAGCACCTTCATTATCAATTCGACGTGGTTGGAATGCACCAACACCAGCAGTTATAATTATTGTTTTAGAATAATGTAAACCTTTATTAGTTGTTAGTTGAAAAATACTGTTTCCGTCTTTTTCAATCTTTTCAACGCCTTCAACTGTTTGACCTAAAGCGACTGTTGGGTTGAATTGATTTGCTTGCTCGACCAATTTATCAACTAATTCTTGAGCACGAACCTTTGGGAATCCGGCTACATCATATATGTATTTCTCTGGATACAATGCGGAAAGTTGTCCCCCAAGTTGTGGCATTGCTTCAATAATTTTTACAGACGCTTGTCTCATGCCAGCATAAAAAGCAGTGAAAATACCAACAGGACCGCCACCGATTATTGTAATATCGTATACATTTGTGTCTTGAACCAAGCTTAACACCCCCAGATAGTTTTAATGATGCATCATTATGAATATTATAAAGGTAAAGCGATATAAAAGAAAGTGAAAAACAGAAATTAGTGATACAAATCAAAAAATTCTAACTATATTCAGACACAACTATTGATTATTCAGTATTGTTGCATTGTAAAAAAAAGAATACCCCCGTAAGTCTTTCCAAAAAGAGCAGGATCTATCGATTATTTTCCCCTATGACTACTATATAAATATATTAATGCCAAAAAAGTATTAAAAGTTCCAATAAAACTGTTGATTTTTTCTCCCTTAGGACATATTATAATATCAAGAAGGGAAATGTGAATTTTCTTTGACAATATTTATCGATACGTATAAAAAAAAGAGAAACAGGTACGTAACTTTTTTTTGCGAGAGTTAGTGAATGTATTCACAATCTTTTTGTTCGGTTTAATAAGTGAATGTTTTCACAAACTGAATGGTAAAAAACTCTTGCTTAGGTTCTCTCTTAACAGGAGAAAATAAAGTTACCTAGCCCATGCGTAAAAATTAAAAATGGAGTGATTGAGAAATGAAAAGAAAACCAAGAATCTTAATTTTAGGTGCGGGTTACGGTGGAATGATGACAGCTTCCAGACTCTCAAAGCAACTAGGATACAACGATGCGGAAATTATTTTAGTTAATAAGCACAATTACCACTATCAAACAACTTGGTTACATGAGCCTGCTGCAGGAACTTTACATCATGACCGTACAAGAATGCGCATTGACAGTGTAATTGATACAAATAAAGTAAAATTTATTAAAGATGTTGTTGTAGAAATTAAAGCTTCAGACAAAAAGGTTATTTTAGAAGGCCATGGAGAACTTGAGTACGATTATTTAGTGATCGGTTTAGGCTCTGAGCCTGAGACATTTGGTATCCCAGGTGTTGAAGAACATGCATTTTCAATTCGCAGTGTAAACTCAGTTCGTCAAATTCGTGAACATATTGAGTACATGTTTGCTTCTTATAATAACTCTGAAGTTAAACATGATGACTATTTAACGTTTATCGTTGCAGGTGCAGGCTTTACAGGAATCGAATTTGTCGGTGAGTTAACAGAAAGAATTCCTGAGCTTTGTAAAGAATATGACATCGATCGCAGCAAGGTTAAAATCTTAAGTGTAGAGGCTGCCCCTACAGCATTACCAGGATTTGATCCTGAGCTTGTAGACTATGCGATGAGCTTATTAGAAAGCCGTGGTGTAGAATTCAAGATCAGCACACCAATTAAAGAAGTAACAAAAGATGGTGTAATATTGGCGACTGGTGATGAAATTAAATCGAAAACAATTGTTTGGACAACTGGTGTTCGCGGAAGTTCTATCCTAGACAAATCAGGCTTCGAAACAATGCGTGGCAGAATTAAAGTTGAGAAAGATATGAGAGCACCAGGACATGATGATGTATTTATCATTGGTGACTGTGCATTAATCATTAATGAAGAAATTAACCGTCCTTACCCTCCAACAGCTCAAATTGCTATTCAACAATCATATACAGTTTCGAAAAACGTAAAGGCGTTACTTTCTGGAAGTTCTGAACTAGAAGAATTCAAACCTGACATTAAAGGAACAGTAGCCTCACTAGGTGGAGGAGAAGCAATTGGGATTGTTGGTACGAAAAAGTTATACGGTGGATCTGCTTCCACAATGAAGAAAATTATCGACAATCGTTACCTTTACCTTTTAGGTGGTCTACCTTTGGTTGTGAAAAAAGGAAAGCTTAATTTATTTTCATAATTTAACAGTGCTGAGCTAATTCTTATGAATTAGCTCTTTTGCTATTTTAGAGCTTGATTTTTTAATACTATACTCATCTTGAACCAAGATTGTGTAGCATTAGTTAGACAAAAATACTATTTTGGAGCCCATAAATAAAAATGGATAGAGTATAATTAAGACATTGAACAAAGAAAGGAGATATTCTACGTGAAGAAGGATCGAAGCAATATTTGGCTAGCTGCTGCAGGTATCGTTATAAAAGAGGGTAAGTGGCTCGTTGTTAAAAAGAAGTATGGTGGGCTAAAAGGGCTTTGGTCCATACCTGCGGGTTTTGTCCATGAAGGTGAAACTGTTGACGAGGCAGCTGTTAGAGAGGTTGCAGAAGAAACTGGTGTTTTGACGAGGGTAAAAGATA
Source organism: Anaerobacillus alkaliphilus (assembly GCF_004116265.1). Classification (NCBI taxonomy): domain Bacteria; kingdom Bacillati; phylum Bacillota; class Bacilli; order Caryophanales; family Bacillaceae; genus Anaerobacillus; species Anaerobacillus alkaliphilus. The sequence goes on from NZ_QOUX01000032.1 coordinate 255,994, forward strand.
TTGTTGGGATTCGGACTGGTGTTATTAATGAAACGATTAGTGATAACATGATTGTCTTTTTATTAGAAGAAACAGGTGGAAGCTTGGAAGTCCAAGAAGGTGAAATAGAAGCCGCTGAGTATTTGTCAAAAGAACAGCTGGAAGCGGATCCTAATACATCGATGATGGTTCATTTATTCTTAAAGCAGCTAGAAGAAAAATCATTTAAAACTCTCGAACCTAATCCTGGGGATATATTCCAATACTCAAGTTACAAGATATTTTATTAAAACTTCAAAATAATCAGAAAATTTAAGAGAAGTGAAAATGATAGCGCTTTAATGCATTAATATGGTTGAAAATGAACCTTTCCAAACTTCAGTTATTCTTGTTATATTTACTTACAAGAATATTGAGGAGGGCGATCCTAAATGGTAAAAATTAAGCTAGGTATTAATGATTGTCCGTATTGTGCTGGGAAAGGATATTTTCAATTATTATTAGGTGGCTCTGAAACATGTGATTGTTGCCAAGGAACAGGTGAAAAAGATAAACACGATAAATAAAAAAATGTACCCTAGAGAGTACTGCAAAAGAGGTTGCAGTACTCTACTAAAGGGTACATTTTTGGTTTTTAAAACATTCTATATCCTTTTGATCTTAGAACTCTATTCGCAACACCTGCAAGAATTGCTCCTGCTAATCCAGATAGTAAGATTGTGATATCAGCTATGTGGAGGGATATTAATTTTGATCCTAATGCTGAGAAAGAAGTAGCAGGTGCTGTAATATACTCAAATATTCTAACATCATCTACAATACGAATAACAACAAGCGGGTAGACTACTGCCATAAACCAAGTCGATCTCAGCAACATATTTATTAGAAATCCGATTCCGAAAAACAATACTAAGAATAATAATATAGAAATAATTAATTGTGGAATACTAATCAAGAATTTCACCTCCAAATTATACACATAAACCTTATTAGGTAAGCACACTAAGACAAGTTTACTTAATACAGTGACATTTCGTCAAATTGTAAAATGTGAATTAATCTTTCTCTCTTTTTACGAAATATTTAGAAAAGTTAACTTTTTTATCCTTTCTATGAATAATTCTTCTTTTTTTTGGAGAAGATTACTCAGTGAGAGGAGTGAAGATAAATGGAAATCGTTAAAACGATTTTTAGACGAGTAGTAATGATATGTTTATTTAGTCTAGCTTTATTAACAACTTTCGAATCGATCTCAGGCGTTAGTGCAAAGCAACTTTCAAATTGGTGGATTTTTGATAACGATCCTTTTGCCAATACTTATGTGGAAGATAGAAATGGCTTTGATGCAGGATTAAAAAGATTTACCATGAGATTTAGAAGTTTACCAATGTTTAGTAATCAACCAAAAATGATGAGCAGCGCAGAAGTGGTCGAGTCGGAACCGCTAACTTTAGAAGAAGCGATTGATTGGAGTCAATATCCATCCCATAGGGTAGTGGCCACAGGATATACTGCTGGTTTCGAGTCAACTGGAAAACGACCAGGGCATCCGCAGTATGGAATAACGAAATCAGGAGTAACTGTAAAACGAGATTTGTATTCTACAATTGCAGCTGATACTAGAGTGTTTCCAATAGGATCAATCCTTTTTATTCCTGGTTATGGATATGGAGTAGTAGCGGACACTGGTTCTGCAATTAAGGGAAATAAAATAGACCTTTATTATGAGACTGTCCAGGATGTGTTCCAACAGTGGGGTAAAAAAGAAGTAGAAGTTTATATCGTAGAAAGAGGGAATGGTCGCTTAACGAATGAAGAGTTGCAAAGCTTAAACGAAGCAGAAGCAGTTCAAGTATTCCGTCGACAACTGTCCTTCGCAAAATAACAAAAGTGTGAGGCCCGGTAAACGGTCTCACACTTTTGCGTTTAATTTAATGTTTCTGATAGCTTCCTTATGCCTTCAATCAGTCGGGGTGAAGGGCGGCAAAAAAGCGCTTCTTCTAGTATGTAGAGGTTGTTTTCTTTTACTGCATTAATTTCATTTGAACGCTCGCGTTTGGTGATGGCAGCTAAATTCATACGATTTTCTTTCACACCTACCCAAACCATACAGATATGGTCAGGATTTCTTTCTATTACTTCTTCCCAAGTGACTTGTACGCTTGGTTTATCATAGATAGAAAAACAATTTTCTCCACCGACAATTTCACTTACTTCTGTTAACCAATTTGTTTTTCCAGGAGTGAAAATAGGTTTTGGCCACCATTCCCAATAAATAGACCCTTTATTAGCTTGTTTGTTTTTGGCTCTTAGAAGGTCGATCTCGTTTTTAAACTCTTCAGCTCGTTTCTTTGCCTCTGTAGTGATGTTTGTTTTTTCTCCAACGAGTAAAAGATCTTCATAAATATCTTCTAATGAATTTGGATTAAGAACGATATGAGGTATATTTCTCGCCACTAATTGTTCGACATTACGCTCCATTCCTGGAACACTAAGTGAGGCAAGAACGATGTCTGGTGCTAGTAATTCAAGCTTATCCATATCAATGTTCAAATCCGGCCCTAATCTTGGTAGCTGATTGATTTCTTCTGGCCAATTTGAAAAGTCATCAACTGCGACAATTTGGTCTGTTAACCCTAAATAAGCTAGTAACTCTGTGTTACTAGGGCATATTGAAATAATTCTCATGAAAATCCTCCTCTTGAATTAGCCTAAATTGAAAACGACATGATGTCATCTGTTGATGGATCATGTCGCAGTTGTTATTTTTCATTATATAATTAAAGAACAATAAAGTGTATAAATAATGTTAATAAAATACCTGTTAAACCGCCAAAAAACACTTCAATAGGCTGGTGACCTAACAATTCTTTTAACTCTTTTTGCTTTTGGTTTTCCTCTTTTTTCGGCCAAGTTTTTACTTCAATAACCAGTTTGTTAAAATCCTCCACTAATCGATTAAGCACTGTCGCTTGTTCACCGGCATGTCGTCTAACTCCTGATGCATCAAACATAACGATCACACCAAAAATAGCTGAAATTGCAAAGAATGGTGATCCTAGCCCTTCCTCGATTGCAATAGCTGTCGCAAGTGCAGTTACTGCCGCTGAATGAGAACTAGGCATTCCACCCGTACTAGTTAATAGCGACCAATCGAATTTTTTTGAGGCAATGTATTGAAGTGGTACTTTTATAAATTGAGCAAATCCAATTGCAAGTAGTGCTGCCCATAATGGGAAATTTGTTAGTAATTCCATAAGTGCATCCTTTCTAAGATAAATCAAGGGATATAATTATTGTACCTGTTTCGGATGTACGTTGCTATATTATTTTTCATACCCTATTTTTCTCATACATAAAATTTTTTTCTGTTGGAAAGAAATCTCTTTAGTTAAAACTTAAAAAGTTGTTTACATTATAACAGAAATATTTATTTCTGGATAAATATTAGATGCTCGAAATAAAACAATGAACAAGTTATAATAATAAATGGAAGATTATTCTGAAAAAAAAGAGGAGTGGAGTCATTTGTTTAAAGTAAAAGATGGGCATATTCTTGAGAAGAAGATAGGGGCAATTGTCGTTGGCCTTTTTGCTGACGATAAAAAACCTGAAGGATTAGTAAAAGAAATTGATAAAAAATTAGATGGATATATTGTAGAATTGCTAGCTGACAAGCAATTATCTACCGGTTTTAAAAAAGTTAACAAAATACATACGTTAGGAAATTTAGATGCGAAGACTGTATATTTTGTTGGTCTTGGTAAGAAAAGTGAAGTAACGTTTGAAAAAGTTCGTGAAGCATTTGCAGTTGTTTCGAAAACGTTGCTAAAAGATGGTGTAGAGGAAGTAGCGGTAGCTCTTGATTCGTTCTTGACGGAAGAAGCAGATGGAGAGCGTTTTGCCAAAGCCTTAGCTGAAGCAATTGGATTGACCAGCTATCGAACTGAAACATACAAGTTGAAACAAGAAGATCAAAAATCAATTGAAAAAGTAGTCGTTTATACCAATCTTGACACGGATATGGTAGAAGAAGCACTTTTCGTTGGGGCTACTTATAGTGCAGGGACCAATGTTGCACGCGCTCTTGTTAATGCACCAGGAAACTACATGACTCCAACGAACTTAGCTGCGAGAGCGAAAGAAATTGCAGACCGATATGGAATGGAGTATTCAGTTCTTGAAAGAGATGAAATGGAGAAATTAGGAATGGGTGCTCTATTGGCTGTAGCTAATGGTTCTGACCAACCTCCGAAAATGATTGTTCTTAAATACCGTGGCAAAGAGAAATGGGAAAACGTGTTAAGTTTCGTCGGGAAAGGTTTAACGTTTGATGCTGGCGGTATTTCCATTAAGCCTGCATTAAATATGCATGAAATGAAAATGGATATGGGTGGAGCGGCAGCAGTATTAGGTGCAATGGAAGTAATCGGTTCATTAAAGCCAGAGGTAAATGTCATGGCTGTGATTCCTTCGACTGAAAACTTAATTAATGGTAGTGCCTTAAAGCCTGGTGATGTTATTACATCATTAAGCGGTAGAACAATTGAGGTTCGTAATACAGATGCTGAAGGTCGTTTAATTTTAGCGGATGCCGTTACGTATGCAAAGCAATTAGGTGCTGATTATATCGTAGACGTTGCAACATTAACGGGTGCTGTAATTGTTGCGTTAGCTGGAGTTACAACTGGAGCTATTACTAACGATGAAGAGTTAATGGAGGATGTGTTGTTAGCAGCTGGAGAAGCTGGAGAATATTTATGGAGACTTCCTAACTTCGATCCTTATAAAGAAATGCTTCGCTCAAGTGACGTTGCAGATTTAAATAACTCGCCAGGGCGTGAAGGTGGTAGTATTACTGCAGGTTTGTTTATTGGTGAATTTGCTGAAGATACGCCATGGGTTCATTTAGATATCGCAGGTACAGCTTGGTCAAGAAGTGACAGTGAATTCGGTCCAAAAGGTGGAACAGGAGCAATGGTTCGTACCCTTGCAACGTTAGCAAAAAATTTCTAAGATGTGTTAAAAAAACTGGTTCTTATGTTGAACCAGTTTTTATTTTGGCGAAATCTATACATAGGTAAGGATATGGAAGTACTCTGGAGTATCTTTCCATATATGAAATATCAGATGGTGTAGTAAGGGTTTACCATTTAATATCCAAAGATATAAAGATTTTCCGGGTTTGAGCATTATTTTTTATTGGGGTAATATGGAAACACAGATTTATGTAGTAAATTTCTTCTCACATTTTTGGAAGTGGAAGCCTAGTTGACTAGTTTGTTAGACTTTAAACATACTAAACAGGGGTGAATAGTACGGAAAGGGGGGGATTCGTCTGAAACTCATCAAAAGGCTTGACCGAATGTTAATGAAGGTTGAAACGTTCATTTTAAGCTATTCAATCATATTAATAGCAGTTATGGTCGTCGGAAATGTCATCACTAGGGCATTACCAATTAAGAGTTGGTCATTTGCGGCAGAGGTAAGTCAATTTGCCGTCATTATCGCAACTTTCATGGGAATTAGTTATGCCGCAAGGAAAGGCAGGCATATACGGATGAGTGCCTTCTTCGATTTAGCACCTAAGAAGGTAAAGAAAGTTCTAGCTATCATCATTTCCTTTGTTACGGCAGTTGTTTTATTAATCTTGGCACACTTTGCTTTTCAGTACGCTGTTTGGATTAAGGATATGGGTCGAGTAACCACCGCTCTTCAAGTACCTGCGTATTTCTTAGTAGCATTTATACCTGTTGGTCTAACCTTAGGAGCCATTCAATTCTTGAGAAATATGTGGATTAACATTAAAGAAGAGGAGGTGTATATTGCAACAGATAAGAAAGATTTTTCAGAACAGGTTTAATATTGATAAAACTTCATAGAGAGGATCACTTATATGGTAGCTACATTACTAATTATTATGGTTGTACTGCTGTTGCTAGGTTTTCCGATGATGATCCCGTTAATTGCTGCGCCTTTAGTGGTTTTACTCATATTTTTTCCGAATATAGACCCTATTTTTATGATTCAGCAGATGATGGAAGGAATTAGTGGGTATGTTCTATTAGCGGTTCCGCTGTTTATCTTTGCGGCAGATATCATGTCTACAGGACAAACATCGAAACGGCTATTAGATTTTGTTGGTTCGTTTATAGGTCATATTAGAGGTGGATTTGCTATTACGACGGCAGCCGCTTGTACGTTGTTTGGATCGATATCTGGTTCTACTCAGGCGACAGTTGTGGCAATTGGAAAGCCGATGCGCCAAAGATTACTATCGGTTGGCTATAAAGACTCACACGCCATTGCTCTAATTATTAACGCTAGCGATATCGCGTTGTTAATACCGCCTAGTATTGGAATGATCGTCTATGCGGTCGTCTCTGGTACGTCCGTAGGTGATTTGTTTATTGCTGGAATCGGGCCAGGGATACTCATATTTTTGTTTTTTGCCGTGTATAGCTACTTCCATGCAAAACGTTACAATATTCCTCTTGCAGATAAATCAACGTGGGTCGAGCGTTTACGCTTTACAAAGAAAGCTCTCTTCCCGTTAGGTTTTCCTGTCATTATCGTAGGAGGCATTTATTCAGGTGTTTTTACTCCGACAGAAGCTGCAGGGATATCGGTATTATATGCATTAATCCTAGAGTTGTTCGTTTTTCGTTCTATAAAAATAGTTGATGTCCCGAGGATTGCATTATCTACAGGTTTAGTCACGTCAGCGGTATTTGTTCTTGTTGCTGGAGGACAGGCGTTTTCTTGGGTAATTTCTTATGCAAGAATTCCACAACTAGTCACAGGTGCTGTCTTACCTGCAGATCCAACAGCGCTTAATGTCTTACTCATCGTTGCTATTTTCTTTTTTATTGGATGTATGTTTGTTGATCCAATTGTCGTTATTTTAATCTTAACGCCAATCTTTTACCCAGTAGCGATGGCGGCGGGTGTCGATCCGGTTCATTTAGGAGTAGTAATAACATTCCAAGCTGCCTTAGGTTCGGCAACTCCACCATTTGGTGTTGATATCTTTACTGCTAGTGCCGTATTCAACCGGTCGTACCTAGATGTGATAAGGGGCACACCTCCTTATATTGTCATGTTAATTATTGTGGCAATTTTAGTGATTTTGTTTGAAGAAATTTCGTTATTTTATCGTTACTTATTCTAGATTACTACCGGTTTACCGGTGTAAATAAAAAATTATGGGGGTATTTGATGATTTTGAAAAGAAAGCAATATTTACTGATTGTCTCGACATTTTTACTTAGTATTCTATTAGTAGCGTGTGGCTCTGATGCTACCGGAGGAGACGGAGAAGAAACATATAATTGGAAATTTGTAACCGAAGAACAACAAGGTCAAGTGCAATATGAATACGCAGCTGAATTTGCCGAACGACTCCACGAAAAATCTGATGGTAGAATTAACATGGAAGTTTACGAGTTTGGTGGGTTAGGAAGTGAAGTTAACCAAGTCGAATTATTACAAAGTGGCGGAGTTGAATTTGCAATTGTTTCGCCAGGGTTTACCGGTACAATGGTAAGTGAAGGTCAGCTGTTTGCCTTACACTTCTTGTTTACGGATGATATGAGACTAAATCAACAAATTCTAGATGAAAGTGAAGCCTTAAATGTGCACCTTACTGAAAAATATGAGCAATTCAACATTAAACCACTTGCTTATTGGACAGAAGGAGCTATGCAGTGGACTGGTGATCGACCGTTGACAACACCTGAGGATTTCCAAGGATTTAAAATGAGAACACAAACGTCTCCACTAATTCTTCGTTCTTATGAAGCATATGGCGCAGATCCTCAAGAATTAAGCTGGGGAGAATTGTATACGAGTCTTCAACAGGGGGTTGTTCAAGGACAAGAGAATCCAATCTTCTTTATTGAAGATGCCAAATTCCATGAAGTTCAAGACTATATGATGATCTCTGAGCATAATATCTATGTAGCAATGACTACAGTAAACACGGACTTCTTTGCTGCATTACCAACTGATATTCAAGACTTAATCCTTGAAACGGTAGAAGAAATGCGACCAGTCGCTTATGAGATGCAAGAAAGAATGAATGATGAGTTGTTGGGTGCGATTGAAAATAACGATCGTCATCCTACGGAAGTCATCGAGTTGACAGTAGAACAACGTGAAGCATTTAGAGAGAAAGCCCTTCCTGTTCGTGACTTTTTTATCGGAGAAGTTGGCGAGGACGGAAAGAAAATCCTTGAGATGTTAATAGAAGAAATCGAAGCAGCGACAAATTAATGTCACATTCTAGCTAGGCGAGTATGCCTAGCTATTTTTTTTTTTTTTTTTTTAGGTGAATATAATATATTGACATAATAATAAGTGGGTGGTAGGATGATTAATGTTTTAGCGCTTTAATAATTTATCAGAGTGAAGAAAAGGGGAAAAATGTATGAATTCAGTTTTGATCGCAGTACTTGCTATGCTAATACTGAGTTTACTTAGAGTTCACGTAGTGATTGCGTTAATACTTGGTTCAATGATTGGTGGTCTTGTAGCGGGTTTTTCAATTGTTGATACGGTTGAGATTTTTACAGGAGGGCTAGGTGGAAGTGCTACAGTCGCTCTTAGTTATGCTCTACTTGGTGGATTTGCTATAGCCATTTCAAAGACCGGTCTACCAAATGTAGTTGTGGAGTTTGCGGTAAAGCTTGTAGGTAGAGAAGGAGAAAGTAGAAAAAGAAGTCTTTCAAAAGTGTTACTTATTCTCGTTGTTTTAACTATTTCATGCTTTTCGCAAAATTTGATCCCAATTCATATTGCATTTATTCCTATTCTTATCCCGCCATTATTACAGGTTTTTAATGAGTTGAAAATAGATCGTCGTGCAATAGCAACTGTTATTACGTTTGGGTTAAAGGCCCCTTATATATTAATACCAGCTGGTTTTGGATTAATTTTTCATGAGATTATTCAAATCAACATGGCAGAAAGTGGGCTTGAAATAGCTCTGTCTGATATCCCGAAAGCGTTATTTATTCCAACCGTAGGAATGGTCGTTGGTTTGTTACTGGCTGTGTTATGGTCGTATCGTAAGAAAAGAGAGTACCAAAGTGTGAGTATGAATGAAGAAGTTGCAGTTACTCATGAGCCGGTATCGAAACGGGCGGTCATTGTTGCAATAGGAGCGATCATCATCGCTTTAGTTGTTCAATATGAAACAAAATCAATGATTATTAGTGCTTTGGCTGGCATGTTCGTTTTGTTGTTTAGTGGGAAAGTGAGCATAAAAAGTGCAGAAAATTATCTAACAGACGGTATGAAAATGATGGCCTTCATTGGTTTTGTGATGATTACAGCATCAGGGTTTGCAGCAGTTATAAGGGAAACAGGGCATGTTGATAGCTTGGTAGAACAATCTGCTAGTTTGATAGGAGACCAAAAGGGTATTGCTGCTATTCTAATGTTGCTAGTTGGTTTGTTTATTACTATGGGGATTGGGTCTTCCTTTTCGACAATACCAATCATTGCAACCTTATTTGTTCCGCTGGCACTTGCTGTTGGGTTTAGTCCTCTTGCGACAATTGCCTTAATAGGAACTGCTGCAGCTTTGGGGGATGCTGGATCCCCAGCCTCTGATAGCACACTAGGACCTACCGCTGGTTTAAATGCTGATGGACAACACAACCATATTTGGGATACATGTGTCCCTACGTTCTTACATTTTAACCTTCCTTTAATTGCGTTTGGGTGGATTGCGGCAATGATATTGTAACTATTGAAACAATCCTTATCATTTCATTAAATGATAAGGGTTTTTGTTTAGAAAAAAATTAATAGGGAATAGAAAAGTAAATAATTTTTATAAAATAATGAAACTTTTTTTGTCTAAGAACGTCTAATAAATAGAGACATTAAGGGGGTTACGGTGTGAAGAAGATTGTCGTTTGGATTGTGGTAATCTTATTACTATGCATAACCACTGTATTAGGAAAGGAAATTGTCTATGAGGACGAGCTTAAAGAAAACTACTACGAACTCATCGTTTTAGTAGGAGAACTTTTTAAAGATCATGCTCAGGAAGATGATTATTACTACAACAGATCGTATTCAAAACAAGAGGATATGGCAGAGCTTTTGGGTGAGAATGTCACTGATGCTGGGTTTTCCTTATTGGTTGATGCTTTGTTTGATGAATTAGATGAACTATACGTATATAAGTCTCGCTATCAAGACTATATCAGTGACACTCGAGATTTTTCCAAAAATCAAAAAGCAACAAACTATTACGATACGGTAAGAAATACAATATTAAATCCCGCTTTAGGGTTAATACCCTTTGATAACTTAGAGATTACCAGGGAGAAAAACCGTGTGAAAGTTGAAGGACAGGAAATAAAAGTAGAATTTTACGATGCTAGAGATTATTTAGTTGAGCATCATCAATATGCCAGATTTGGCTACCCGCCGAATGACGAAATTAGTTTTTCACTTATTTTTATTTACAATGATGGAAAATATCTTCTTGATCATTTCGATATTCGGTCACATGGAATGTAAAAGGTCTATCGTTTATAACAGACGATAGACCTTTTTGTGCTTATGCTGCCGATTTTGTTACTTGAGTAGATTTATTAACTGCCTTATAAACTTTAGGGCAAAGGATTGCTGCTAAGACTGTAACTGCTAAATCCTTATAAAGGAAGAGGACCATCCAACTCCAAGCCTCTACATATGTAAGTTCTCCCATACCTAAGAAATATTTTAGAGCAAAAAACATATAAGTAGTCCCAATGACATAATTAAGGACGAGACCGACAAAGCAAGCGATAAAGAAAGTTGGTAAAGTAGGTTTCCCTTTAGCTTCAACAATTTTCCCTGTTACATAAGCAACTATGATAAATGATAGAACAAAACCAAATGTCGACTTTGTGATAATAGCAGTCCCGGTCATTTGTGCAAAAACAGGGGCACCCACTAGTCCAACTAATGTATAGACTATCATTGACATACTTCCTAATCGAGAGCCTAACAAAGCTCCTGCAAGAATAGCAAAGAATGTTTGAAGAGTAAGCGGCACTGGCCCGATTGTGATGAATGAAGTTGCGTTAGCTCCAATGGCCATTAGTGCAGCAAACATGGCAACATAAGTAATGTCAATAGCGCGAAATCGTTGTTTCTTCATTAAATATCAACCTTTCTAGTATGTAAGTTTACATTTATCATAAAAAACAGAAAAATGATTGTCAACTAAAATATTTGTTGAGTTAACATAAGGGGCGTTTTTGACATATATTCTTCTAATTTCATTTGAAAACCAACTATCTAGATCATTTATGATATGGAGAAGAAGAGTTGTAGGAGGAGATTATTTGAATTTTAAATTTGGATCCCTTGGTGAGAGAGAACTGGACGTTAATGGAAAAGCGAGGATTTGTGAATGAGAAGAACTAGATGTAGTAATAAAAGATGCTTCTATTATTGAACATATAAAGAGGCACCCTCACGCACAAAGATGGATGATGTTAATAATAGAAGAAGCATATATCCATTGTTCGATTTTAACAAAAACAGAAAAAGCTATTCAGTGGGGAACTGATGATAAAAGGTTTAAGAGCGGTGACTTTTTTAAAGGTAAGCCCCAAAAAACAATATTTCGTATTGACGAGAGATGGAAAACAAGGTAGAATAAATTTCTGTCAGGCAAGAACGACACAATGTGACAAAAAATATTTTTGAAAAGTTCTTGTCAAACACAAGTTATTGTGATATATTAATAAATGTCGCTGCGAGCGGCGTGAAAATAATATTTAAAAAACGATTGACACTAACGTGTTGATTGTGGTAATATTAAATTCTTGTTGCTTTCACGAGTAACGTATTGTTCTTTGAAAACTGAACACACAGCCAAGCGAATTAAAGAGATAGTAAATATCTCGTCAATGAATTATTATTTTTGAGCTATATCAAACACTTTTATGGAGAGTTTGATCCTGGCTCAGGACGAACG